>NZ_JACRVS010000010.1:0-113672 GCF_018811985.1 Acetobacter sp. P5B1
AGTCCATGGCGGCAGATCGTTCGGCATCGCACGCCATGCAATGCCGTAACGGATCACATACCGAAGACCGTTGAACAACTCTCTCAGATTATGGTGTCGCTGGTCCGCATCTTCTTTCATCAAAAGGAGGTATGGAACAATCAGAGACCACTCTTCGTCACTGATATCAGACGGATACGGTTTGCGGGCAGTATTCATCCATCTGTTCTGGAACACTTACGCCAGAAAGTACATAACACCCTCTAGGCTTTTACTCAGCAAGCAACGGATTATGGGCAACGGCGGTTTCAAACCGGGTGAAGTTCTGCTCAAGATCAAGCTGGGTCCGGGCTTTTTCGCTTTGTGCTGTGAAGTCCTGACAGGTTTTGCTTGTCATGTCCTGACAGGCTGGTACCAGATGCCCGTCCGCCCAGAGGCTTTCTCCCGGTATGAAAGAATAGATCAGGCCATTCCGTGAGAGCTCTTTCATTTCCTGATAGCTCAGCGGCCATGTTGTCGCGGCGCGCAGATATTCCTGTGTCAGGTCTCCGCGGGATACGCCCTCATCATCGGTAGACAGCGCAACAGGCACACCGGCCCGTCTATACAGGGCGAAGGGGTGAGATTTTCCCTTAACATTTAGAATAACGTCATTACTCGTCAGGTTGATTTCAACCATGACCTTTTTCTGAGCCATCTCTGCCAACAGGCCTGTTGCATCCTGTTCCCACGCAATATCAATGCCATGCCCAATACGGCGTGCGTTCGCAATTTCCACTGCGGAACGGATGTGATGGGCCAGCCCTTCTGGCGGAACAAGACCGGGAGTGAGCTCACCCGCATGCAGGCTGAGTTTTACATCAGGATATTGAGCGTTGAGCGCCTGAAACATGTGCATATGCTGGTCATAATCCCGCATGGCTATCACGTTATCTTCCGGAGCAACGATATTCACCCCTACAAAACGCGCATCCGCCCGCACAACCTCGTACCCTGCATAAAGCTGAGCAAACACGACAGAAGGCTGAAAAGTGCGTACTGTCTGATATAAATATCGCACTTTTACGCCACAACCCGGATGCGCCTGAGGAGTACCGCACTGTAAAACATGTTGGGCCTGCTGCTCCATTTCATCGGTCTCATGCCGAACGTCTGTCACAAGTTTGGGCAGCAAAGGCTTGAGCGCCTGTTCTGCCTGCGCGTAATCTTCGCCCTTGAGGGGATGCGTCATCCCGGCAGCAATCATTCCGCCCAGACCAGGCGAGATCATCAGTTCAACATACTGCACATGGTCTTGCGCTGCCCGGTCTTTTACTTCTGCCAGACTGTCTCCTGCATGTTTTTGCGTGATGGGGAAAAAGCGACTGAAAGTTGCAAAGAAATGGTCATGCCCTGAGCGGTCATTCGCTGTGGGCACGAAATCACGCATGGAAAGGGCATCAATCATGTTATTTTCCGCATCCGGGTTACCAGCCAAAGCCGCCGCCGGCATTTCCCCTTTATCATGCCCCGTGCAGGCATGAGACAAAATCTGCCCATGATCCAACGCCACACATTCGCCATCCTGCGCAGCCCATTTCAAATAGCTTTCCGCATAAATGGCCCCCACCATGTGGTTATGAAGATCGGCCCCTTTGGGGAATTGACGCAGAAAGAGCGCAAGACGAGCCGGGTCTGATTGCAGTGTTGTAAAAATATGTGCCGTTTTCTGCTCATCTGTCGTTTGCGCCAGGCAAATATGAGCAGAAACCGGCAGAACTGCGCAGGCAAGAAGTAAAGAGCGGAAAAGCATGAAGCACCATTGATGAAAAAATTGACAGGTTTGAGAAAGAGGCCGGAAAAGCCCGATAGAGCGTTCTTAGAGTATAATGATAAAATTACCTCTTGTCGCAACCGTAACTAATGCCTCAGTCATTTTTCTGCGTTGCCCGTCGCTTCGTGCCAGAGCCATTTGCACCGTTTACACAAAGAGGTTCAACAGGCGGCTTCATACGCCTCCAAAATCCGAGTTTTTTTGGATGACCGAATTGAAGCACCTGTAAAGGGGTTTTGAAAATAGCTCATGGCCCTTCTTGCTGCATCAGCCGATCCAGCGTTGAAGGCAGAATGGGCAGGGGTGCATCCTTTTTTTCAGCCCCGGGCTCCCCTACTCCGGTCGCCAGCCATGCGGCAACGGTGCTGTCTCCGCCAGACGGAAGCCAATGTTCCGGCGTGTTTATCCAGCTCAGCATATCCTGCATCACACGAGCGCCCTGCCGATCGCGCAAGAGCAGATGGTGCCCACCGGGAATAAGATCCAGCCGGGTTCCTGTTGGCATGTTTTTCCAGACTGGCACCATAGCAGTGGGCGGGACAAGCTGGTCATGGTCACCATAGATACACAACACAGATCCATGCAGACGTGGGGCTGCTGTTGCAGCCTGCTTCATCAAAGTCACAAGGCCTTGCAGTGCTTTCAGTCGCGTGGCGCGCAGAGTCAGCGGATCATAATACAGACGGGCCAACGCCATTATGTTGTCACTGGCGACAACATGCACGGGGAGTTCCCGTCCGGTGACAAGAGAGTCTGGAAACAGGCGTGCCAGAACACGCAATGGTAAATCTGTCGCCCAGCCAAAATTCCACACAGCCGGAGCAAGCAGGATCGTGCCTGCCACATGCGGAGCATCCGGCTGCGCCATCAGTTGCATCAGCACAGCACCACCCATACTTTCCCCCACCAGATAAAGGGGCGTCTGGGGATAAGCCTGCTGAAGCTGTGCGGCTTCCTCCCGAACATCCTCCACCATCCGAGTGGTTCCGGCCCAGCCGCCCCGCTGGGGAGCCTGCCCGAACCCCCGTTGATCGGGCGCGACAACCGTGACCCCATGAGCCGTGAAAAACGGTGCTGAGGACTCCCATGCATCCCGGCTGTCATTAAACCCATGCAGGGCCAGCAGGATGGCGTGCGGCTGCGCAGAAGCCAGCCAGAGACGAGCCGGGATTTTCGCCCCATCAGAAAGCGTAAAAATCTTTTGTGGCGGCACCAGCAGCCCAAGCTGCGCAAAACGCGCCGGCGGCTTTGGCACAAGAGGCATTGTGGTGCTGCATGCCGGAAGCGCCAGCATTCCACAGGCTGCCAGCCACGACCGCCCTGCCTTTTGGAGCGCAGGAAACAGTGATCTGTTCAGCACCAACCGCAGCATTCTGCTCACGCGGATGGGAAGGAAGAAAGCATGGAAAAGCACATTTCAACCCGCTATCATTCCTCACAGATCCGCGCCAGTCAGGACTGATCCGGACTGTAAGCATGACGCGCTTTTGCGGACACTGCGTCCTGCGTCACCCTCAAGGATATGCCAGCATGCTTCTTCAAATTGCCAACCCTGTTCCCCGCCCCCAATTGGGGCATGTTGAGACGATTGTGGTCGATCATCGTAAAGTAGCGTGTGATGGTGGTCTGGGCGCGCTCGGGCACCCGCGTGTGTGGCTGGCTATTGGCGGGCATCAGACTGTTTGCCCCTACTGCTCCCGCCTGTTTGTTTTGCAGCCCGGTGCATCAGACGCGGGCCAGCATTAAAGAGCAACCACCGCGCTCTCTATTTCACTGTTAATTTATGTGAATTTAATTTTGCACGTATTTAATTGACATTTATCCTGTCCGCTTACTAGATAGGCTTCAGCACATTCGCAGCCTGACGGGCTGTGTGTCGCGCGTCTTCGGGCCGGAAAAGCGGCTTATAGATATTCAGCAAGGATCATTCTGCATGCGTTCTACCGCTTTTTTCCGCACCCTGCTGCTGGCAACCGCCCTGACTGCCCCGGCAGTTATTGGCATGGGGCAGTCTGCTGCGGCACAAAGCACGGTCTCCGGCGCAGCAACGGTGCCTGTGCCTCAGATTGGCGCAGCACCAATTACAGCGGTTGCGCATCCTTATGCAGAACCGGATGGCGCACAGGCCGCGGTCGATGCCGCCTTTGCAGAAGCTCGCAAAACAGGCCGGAAAGTGCTGATTGATTTTGGCGCAAACTGGTGCCCGGACTGTCGCGTTCTGGCAGGGGTTCTGACGCACCCGGCTGTCAGCCCATGGGTTGATCAGACCTTTTCCGTCGTGTCCGTCAATGTCGACCATTTCAACAAGAACATGGACATCGCCAAAAAATTTGGCATTACCATTAAGGCCATTCCGGTCGCTCTAATTGTCACACCGGACGGCAAAGTGCTGAACGGCGATGAAACACTGGCTCTGGGCGATGCCCGCCGCATGTCTGGTCAGGCTGTCGTGGACAAACTGGCGGCGTGGGCCCAACGCTCCTAAGCGGTAATCAGACAGGCGGCAGATACTGCTCAATCTGGTCCAGTTCACGCAAAACTGAGGCAATATCCAGAGGCTGTTCAGACTGAGCAATATGGTCGTCATCCTGTTGGCCTGTGGGCATGAGTTTACCCCAATAGGATAGCCCTGCCTGCATGCCCATCAGAAGATTGCATGGGTTCTGATGATGTTCAGCAACCAGTTCAAACATCACAGTTCCCGGCTGGCACCAGACACAATTGGCCATTCCAGACCCCAGCTGCCCCATAATCAATCTGGCGCGTTTGAAAGTCTGAATTTGTTCAGCCGCCGTCAACTTTTCTGCCCGAACACACAAAAAGCCCCGTGCCTGCAAAGCCGCTGTCAGCTCGGCTTCATTCGGAATTCTGCGGTTACTGGCAGGACCGCGCTCAATGAAAATACGCAGATCTCTGGGACCGGTTGGGGGCTGCGTGGCAGCCAGAGACTCGTACGCCGCCCGGGACAGAGGCGAGACCGAAAAATCAGCCGCTCCGCGGACATAATCCGCATAGAGCACCCGGCGGAACGCATATTGCTTACCATGCTCTGTCGGGATGCCTTTTTGGGCATCAAACCCGGACAGGGCCAGCGTATCAGCCTGCCAGGGGCGCATGCTGGCTGGCAGCATGAGGCGGGCCTCCTGATGTCCGGTGATACGTAAAGCATGCAAGGTGGGCAGCGTATGGGAGAGCCAATGGTAATAATTGCTGTTCCAGTGGTCACAACACACTGCCGCAGGGGCAGCGTGATCGGGTACCGTCACCAGATCGTCCGGCCGCACTGTCAGCGCCGCAACGGCAGCAGGGTCCTGCACATAGGCTGTTTCAAGCAATGGTTTCCCATCCTTGAGAAACACCATCAGGGAACGATCAAGCACAACATCCCGCAGTTCATACAGGCACAGGGTTGCCGGCTCGGAAACCCAGCCCTGGAACACAGAGGTTTCCCCCGCCCCCAGAACACCTCCATTCACCACAGACACGGGTACCGCCGGAACAGTTTCCAAAACCGTCACACTGCTGGCAACGTCTTTCAGGCTCACAGGGCCCGTGTCGCCTGTTCGCCTGAAGAATTTTCTGAAAAAGCCCATTGGTCTCTGCTCTTCCTTCCGCCTGTCCGTCGTGCGTGATCACATTTTCTGTGCGCCTTACCGTATTCTGGTCCGGCTCTGGACACAAATTCCCGCAGTCCTGTTGCAGTGCTGCGTTCTATCCCGCCAACGGACCATGCTATGGTGCGTTACCTTCCTGTCCTGTTGCTCTTTTTATCTGAGATCCTGCATGCCCCGTTTGTATTCTCCCCCTCCGGTTGTTTCTGCCACAGCCGCCACCCGCTCCCCGCGTGCACTGACGCACCGCATGGTGCGCTGCCTGTGGGGGCTCGCCCTGATGTTTACTGTGGGAGCAACCCTGAGTGGGGCCGATCTGGCAAGCGGATGGCAGCAGGCAAATGCAGCAGAAAGCGCGCCGGTTTCCACCACCGGCCACAGCGTTGCCACGCTGATTACGGATACAGACACCACAGACGGAAAGGCGCCGCTGCATGTTGCCCTTCGGCTGAAATTACAGGACGGCTGGCATACTTACTGGCGCAACCCCGGTGATGCCGGAGAAGCACCGGACGTGACCGTAACGGCAGACGGTGCCTTCAGCGGGAAAGCCTCTACTATTGTATGGCCAACGCCGCATCGCATCCCCGATGCCTCGCTGATGTCCTATGCTTATACGGGCGACGTTGTGCTGCCCATGGAGTTGCCTCTCCATCCGGCGGGCGCTCAGGCGTCCGGGCCAACAACACTCAAGGCCCACGCAACCTGGCTGGTGTGTGAAAATGTCTGCGTGCCGGAAGAAGCTGATCTGGCCGTGACTTTACAACCCGGCCCGGCTCATCCCTCCGCAGAGGCGCCCCTGTTTGCCGCCACGGCAGAGGCCACACCTGTTCCGTCCCCTTATGCGGCCACCGTCTCGGCAGATGGCGTGTTGGCCATCAAGGGGGCCGACCTCTCGGCCCGTTCCGTGCAGGATGCATGGTTCATGCCAGACCAGCCGGGCTTGATTGATCAGGCTGCCGCACAGAAGTTTACGGTGCAGGATGGGAATGTCGCCCTGCGCCTGAAGCGCCTGCCAGAATTTGTAGCGACGCAGCCACTCAGTGGCTTGCTGGTGCTGAAAGATGCAGCGGGAAGTGAGCGTGCTTTATCCCTCACGGCCAAACCTGTTCCTGCTCTGGCGGGTGCGCCGTCAGCAAGCGCACAGAACGCGACCTCTTCCCCACTCACCAACACACTGACGCAGGCCGGATTTTTGCAACAGGTGGTGTTTGCCTTTCTGGGCGGCCTGATCCTGAATCTGATGCCATGCGTCTTCCCCATTCTGGCCATGAAGGCTCTTTCTCTGGCACGGCTGGGCAAAGCGGAACGCCGCACGCAGGTCACAAGTGCCGCCTGTTACAGTCTCGGTGTCATGGTGACGTTTCTCGCACTTGGCGGCGTGATGATGGGCCTGCGTGTCGCTGGTGCTGCGGCAGATTGGGGCTTTCAGTTTCAGTCCCCCCTGTTTGTCACGCTGGTGACCTGGCTGCTGTTTGCCATGGCGCTTAACTTGCTGGGCGTGTTTGAATTCATGCCTGTCTCGGCAGGCAGTTCCCTGACGAACCATGCTCATGGCCACTGGCATGATGTCGTCACGGGCATTCTGGCGGTGGTAGTTGCCACGCCCTGCACGGCCCCATTTATGGGTGTCGCCATTGCCGGGGCGCTCTCCGGTCCGCCTGCCATGGGGCTGATTGTTTTTGCCGCCATGGGGCTGGGTCTTGCCGCACCCTATCTGCTGCTGACCACCGTGCCAGGACTGGCCGCGCGCCTGCCAAAACCCGGCGCATGGATGCAGTACCTTCGCCAGTTTCTGGCCTTCCCGCTGCTGGGTTCCTGCGTGTGGCTGCTATGGGTGGCATCATTAGAAGGTGGCGCGTCCGTTGTACTGCTGCTGGCGACAGGACTGGTGCTGCTTGGCTTTGCTGCGTGGATTTATGGCGTGGCGCAGGTGCGGCTTATTCAGCAAGGTCATACGCGCACCAGCACCGCTTTGCATGGGCTGGCTCTGCTGGGGTTGTTGGGGGCGCTGGCGCTGGTTCCCGCCCTTCGCCACCAGAGTGCCGCACCGACTACCAGCGGCAGCCTGACCTCCGGGCTACCCAAAGGAACGGAACCCTTTTCTGAAGCGCGACTGAAAGAACTCCACGCGGCAGGAAAACCCGTTTTTGTGGATATGACCGCAGCGTGGTGCATCACCTGTCTGGTCAATGAGCGGGTGGCACTGGATATTCCCAGCACGCAGGCAGCGTTTGCAGCCCATGGTGTTACGGTGTTGCGGGGAGACTGGACCAATCATGATCCTGCCATCAGCGCGTTTCTGAAAGCACATGGGCGAGACGGCGTACCGTTCTACCTCTATATGCCCGCCAACGGGCCGGAGGTTGTGCTGCCACAAATCCTGACACCGGGACTGGTTGCAAGCACGGTCGCGCAATAGCGTCGTTATCCGGGACGGAAAGCTCCGCCCGGAACGCCTGCCAAACACACGTTATCAGGCCCCCATCAAGAATGGGGGCCTGACCAAAAAGCCTTCTCTCTGAAAAATCAGGCTGACTGTGACAAACGAACGTCTGCTTCGGGGTAGCTCAGCAGATAAGGACCACCTGCCCGCACCTCCAGAAGCAGAAGGCCCATCCTGCCCTGTGTCATATGTTCACACAACGGCAGGGCGGCATTGCCATTTGTCCAGGCGCATGATTCGCCTTCTGCACCATACCATCCGTCCAACGTTTCAGTCTGCACATGCGAGGTTATCTCGTAGCTCTGGCTGTCTGAAACAAAGACGATTTTAGCAACCAGCACCCCAAGATAACGACGGTCATCCACAAAGGGACCAATCACATCTGAAGGCCGGCTGGCACGGGAGACCACACGCACGGACTTTGTATGCGGCGGCAGCATGAAGCTGTAATGCGTGCCATCATACCGCAGTGGGCGCACAGTTCTCCCTGCATCAATCACCAGATGTAAATCCGGATCACCTGTCTGCTCAGCCATTTCAGACACCGGCTGATCCTTACCCAGTGTTTTTGCGCGCTGCTCCAGTTTGCGAAACAACGGCTCCACAACGGCCCGATCCACACAAAGCGGAGCGGCTGCATCTTTTTCCCAGGTGCGGGAAATGCCATAGAGACGCGTTACCTTACCGGTCTGCTGGAAAGAAGGTCCGGAACGGGTATCAAGATAGCTTTCCGTCAGCACATTATCGGCCATGATGACAGAATGCTGCTCCGTTTCCACGTGATAATACGTGTAGGACGTGATGGACTTGTCATAGAAAACAGAGTTCCCGTTGACCAGCATCCGCACGGGTACAAAATTTCCCTCAAAGAACAGGCAATGTTCTGGCGTAATCAGCAGATCCTTAGACGGAACGCCTTCTGCAATGGCATTCTGGCACACACGGACCGGGTAACCCCCCCTATCGTCCGGCAGCGCGCTGTTCACCATAACAAACTGCCGTCCTGCCCAGATAACAGGCCGCGTTACAGTCTGCCCTTCGACATGAGCGACAAGAACATCCCCGACCTGGATATCTTCTACAGCTACGCATCCCTTGCTCGTCTCAATCATAGCCCCGGCAAGGAAGCATGCGCCCGTATCACTCTGCTCACCGAACAGAATATAGCCGTCCCGATAAATAGCTGTGGGAATTGCATTGCCATTCGTGTTTGTGACGAAGTTTTTCAGAGTGACAAGTGTAGTTGTATTGCCATTGACCGTCCCCTGAATAAGCAGATCATTCCCGCTTATGCTGGTTGATAGCGTATTCGAGCTATAATCAGTATAAGACTGAATTTTGATCTGATCCCCGTAGACGAAATTCTGTACATGCAGATCCAGATTGGACAAACTGGAAAGAGACGTATTTTCAATCTTCAGAAGACCGCCGGGGGTATTGTGGAAGTCAATTTTTGCAGTCCCACTGATGTCATCAATGAGATTGTAAAAATAGACAGACCCGCCCCTGATGTTGATCTTGGGCGACATCAGGTTTGAACATTCCAGACCAGCAACAAAAACGCCGCCGCTGTTTACGTTATAAACCCCCTCAAACCCTGTGAAAACATGGTTCACCACCAGCTTGCCATTGGTGATGTTGTAAACACCCGTACGACCGTTAAAGTCGTTACTGATCGAGAGCGTTCCGTTATTGATATTGATTGTGCCGCCAGCAGCATCCTGCAGGATACCGGCAGTATCTGAGTCGTCTCTTACAACCTGAACCGTTGCGCCCTCAGTAATATTGACGGTGCCCGCATTCAGATTGAGATAGCCTTTGATGGTGAGGGTGGCCCCGTTATTGACATTCAGAATGTCACCATTTGTGCCCAGCCCTACTGTGGCATCAGCAGGAGGAGCCTCCCAGCTTAGATTGCCATTGCCAGCCCAACTTCCCATTGACTGGTTTGTCGTAATGTTCGTGATAGACATTTTGATATCTTTCTTGTTTGGAAAATATCAATTTTCTGCATGCGGGTTCGACAGCGCTCTTCCGTGAGGGAAGTCCTGTGGAAGGAGGGAAGACGTAAAAGATATATGCAGAATGTTGATATTATCTCTTTATTTTAGACATCAATCCCCTACCGTAGATGAACTGAAAAGAATACATCAATAAATGTAAAATTCTCGTGAATTTGTTTGTTTTTATATTACTAAAAACATGGATATTTGATGCTTCTTTACAGTATTTTCTGTACTCAATATTTCAACATCACAATGAAGTAGTATGAAGCTTCCGGCGCCAGAGCAGTCTCAACAGGCATAACGCCTACGCTTTACACATGTATTAAATATTTTTTCTAAACATCAAAAAACCTCATATATATAAACACTTTTTAAAAACCAGTTTGAAGAGAAACATAGGCCCCGGTCTGATTTCGGTAGGTCGCAATGGTTCCAAGAGAGACATACGCTGCTGTAATGTTCAGATGCTTATTCACAAAATAGCTGGCATACACATCAAACCAGTTACTTTCAGGCGTAAAATTCTGGTTACGTGGTTTGGTCCGATATTCCACCCCAACAACCAGCCCGGGAATGAAGGATGGCAAATAACCAAGTGAGCCTTCAAACTGCGGATAGTAATTGTCGTTCCGATCACCACCAAAGCCGAGGATGCCCCACTGGTTGCCTTTGGTCAGGCGCATGGTGGTATCGACCAGCAGGCCAAGTTTGGGAAACAGTTTGGTGGCGGCAATATAAACGTCTGCGCCATCGGTATGTTTGGAGCCCACGGCGTGAATGACCTTTGCATCCCCATCATGCTTGTACATAGCCCCCACAGCGACCTGCGGCAAAAGGGTTTTGTCCAGCACATGGCCAAACAGGCGGACCTTGATACCCCCCGTATCCAGATCGAACTGATAACCGTGGCCAATACCCAGCTTGCGCCCTGTCGAGCCAGTGCGGAAGAAGTTATGGGCGTAGGAAATTTCCACGCGGTCATAAAATCCCATAACGGCGCCAACATTCTGGTCCGTATAGTTGGTCAGGCTGACATAGCTGTAATGGAAAGCCATCCCCATGCTTTTCTTGCTGCCATAGCCCCCAATCGTGGCCCAACTGGCAATACCGCCGCCGCTTGAACCTTCCAGAGAACTCAGGCCACTGGTGCCCAGCGTGCGCTGACCGTCAAAAATCTTGTCAAACGTGAGTCCGGCCTCCGGTTCATCAGGGGCTTCTCCAGACGCCCCCTGCACTGCACCCGCGCTGGAAGACGTCGCCTGCGCCCTCCCCGGCGCAAGTGTGACACGCGGGGTGCTGCCCGGGGCTGCACCCGCAGACGAGGCTGTAGAAGACCGCGTTTGCGCTCCGGCATTCTGGGCAGACACAACAAGTGCTGAAGCGGCTAGTGCGGGGGCAAACACCTCACGCAAGGACTTCAGTCTGAGCAGAAATGCTGCGGCTCGTTTCTGCAGAATTGGCAGGAGCTGTTTGGCTCGTTGCGTACGCTGAAAACCCATGTGACCAACCCTGTTTCTCAGCATAGTGCTCCCCTGAATGCTGCTGCCCTGACATCTCTGACCATCGAGACACTCCACACTGGTCTTGAAATGCCTTATGAAAATTTCAAATTTTTGCGATGATTTTCGAAAACCTTTTTTTGGGTCTGCTATTCCGTTCTTCACCGCCCCGTACGGCAACGGACATGCTGGCTATGCATTTTCTGACAAACCCTAAAATCATCCCGCCTTTACAGGACGGTATCCCTGTCTATATTCGTACGGATATAGATATGTAAACAGAACAAGGCCGCTCTTTTCGTGCTGATTTCAGACTATAAGTTATTCATACTCTGCATATTTCAGACGGGTCAGGTCTGATGACCGAGGAGCACAAGACTCGCCGGGATCAGACTAAAGAGGTGACACAACACGCCACTCGTCTTGCAGGCCCCTTCCCCACCCCTGTATGCTAGACAGACAGAGAAGGGGCGCATATGCCCAGACCTTCCATCCGTCTCACCTTTTCCGGCCCTGTCCTGCAAGAGTTTCATGACCAACACAGATACACCCCACCTGGTACTGGTAGATGGCAGCGGTTTTATTTTCCGCGCCTTTCATGCCCTGCCTCCCATGACCAGCCCGGACGGGGTGCCCGTGAACGCGGTTTACGGGTTTACAAACATGCTGGCCCGCCTGCTGCGCGAACATGTGGGCACACATCTGGCAGTCATTTTTGATGCAGGACGACAAACATTCCGGACGGAAATTTACCCACAATATAAAGCGCACCGGCCCGAACCGCCGGAAGATCTGCGCCCCCAGTTTTCCCTGATCCGCGATGCCACGCGGGCCTTCAACGTGCCCGCCATTGAACTGGCCGGGTGGGAAGCGGATGACCTGATTGCCTCCTACGCCACCGCCGTACGGAAGGCAGGGGGCACGTGTACCATTGTCTCGTCCGACAAGGATCTGATGCAGCTGATTGGCCCCGGCGTATGCATGCTGGAACCCATGAAGCAGACCGCCATCAGCACGCCGGAAGTGGAAGCCAAGTTTGGCGTCACACCTGATAAGGTGGTGGACGTGCAGGCGCTGATGGGCGACCCAACGGATAACGTGCCCGGTGTGCCCGGCATTGGCCCCAAAACGGCCTCCGCCCTTGTGAAGGAATACGGCACGCTGGAAGCCGTGCTGGCTGCCGCGCCTGAAATGAAAAAATCCAAGCGCCGCGATATGCTGATTGAGCATGCAGACGCCGCGCGCATCTCCCGCAAACTGGTGGAGCTGGCACGGGATGTGCCGCTGCCTGTGCCGGTCGAGGAACTGGGCGTTCGGGAGCTCGACAAGCTGGTGGTGGCCGACTGGCTGGAGAGCATGGGCTTCCGCTCCGTGCTGAGCCGTCTGGGCGTTGGCCATCCCTCTGGCGCGCATGCTCATCGCACCGCGCGCGCTGCCGCGCATGCGTCCGTTACCGGAGCCACCGCTCCCACCGGAACAGAAACGCCCACCGCTGAGGCTGGTCAGTCCGCCGAAGCCGCGGCCTCCCTCACCGCCGAATACGGCCCGTATGAAACCGTACGCACGGCGGAAGAACTTCAGAAATGGATCAGTGCTGCTCAGGAAGCGGGCATTTGCGCTGTCGATACAGAAACCGACGGGCTGGACCCGCTGCATGCCAACATGGTCGGCATCTCTCTGTCCACCGCCCCCGGCAAAGCCTGCTACATCCCCCTGCGACATGAAGGCACGCTGGAAGAACCAGCCGGTGAGCAGCTCCAGCCTGCCGCAGCACTTGATATTCTGCGCCCCCTGCTGACAGACCCGGCAGTTCTGAAAATTTTCCAGAACGCCAAGTTTGATCTGCTGGTGTTTGACCATGCCGGGCTGGATTTCTCCACCATCGCGCCGGTTGATGACACCATGCTGATTTCCTACGCGCAGTCCGCCGGGCAGCATGGGCAGGGGATGGATGAACTCTCCGCCCTGCATCTGGGCCACACCCCCATCAGTTATGACAGTGTGACTGGCACCGGGCGCAACCGCATTCCGTTTACACACGTCCCGGTCGCGCGCGCCACACCGTATGCGGCAGAAGATGCCGATGTCACGCTGCGGTTATGGTACGTGCTGCACCCCACCCTGCGCACCAATCAGGCGCTGGCGCTGTATGAACAGCTGGAGCGCCCGCTTTCCCCGGTTCTGGCTGGTATGGAAAAGGCTGGCATCGCGGTGGATCGTGCTGAACTGGGTCGTCTTTCTGAAGATTTTGCCAGCCGCATGGCCGTCATGGAAAAAGAAATTCATGCGGCTGCCGGACGCGACTTCAATGTCGGCTCCCCGCGCCAGCTTGGGGAAATACTGTTTGATGAAATGGGCCTGAAGGGCGGCAAGCGCGGTAAGGCAGGCGCATGGAGCACAGATTCTTCCGTGTTGCAGGATCTGGCAGATCAGGGGCATGACCTCCCGGCCCGCGTGCTGGCATGGCGGCAGCTGGCCAAGCTGAAAAGTACCTACACGGATGCCCTGCTACGTCAGGCCACGGTGGATGATCGGGTGCATACATCCTTCCAGATGGCCATTACCTCAACCGGACGCCTCTCTTCTAATGACCCGAATTTGCAGAACATCCCCATCCGCACGGAAGAAGGAGGCCGTATCCGGCAGGCTTTTATTGCGCCGCCCGGTAAAAAGCTGATTTCTGCTGACTATTCCCAGATTGAGCTGCGCCTGCTGGCCGATGTGGCCAATATTCCGGCCCTGCGGGAAGCGTTTGCTCTGGGGCAGGATATTCATGCCCGTACCGCCTCAGAAGTATTCAATATCCCGCTGGAAGGGATGGACAGCCTGACCCGTCGCCGGGCCAAAGCCATCAACTTCGGGATTATTTACGGCATTTCCGCTTTTGGGCTGGGGCGACAGCTTGGCATTCCCGCAGGGGAAGCACGGGCTTATATCGACGCCTATTTTGCCCGTTATCCTGGCATCCGCGACTACATGGAGCGCATGCGTGAGCAGGCCAAAGCCAACGGCTATGTGCTCACGCCCTTCGGGCGGCGCTGCTATGTGCCGGGTATTCATGAAAAGAGCGCGGCGCGCAGACAGTATGCGGAACGGCAGGCCATTAACGCTCCCCTGCAGGGGGGGGCGGCTGACATCATCAAACGCGCCATGGTCAAGTTGCCACGCGCCCTGAAAGATGCGGGGCTTTCCGCCCGGATGCTGCTACAGGTGCATGATGAATTGCTGTTTGAAGCCGACGCTGCAGAGGCCGAGGCTGTCGCCGCTCTGGCGCGCATGGTGATGGAAGCCGCGGCAACACTGTCCGTGCCGCTGGTGGTTGAGACAGGCATTGGCGGAAACTGGGCAGAGGCACATTAAGTCATGACACCAAGTGAAAAACGATTTGCATTGATTGCGGCTGGCGTTCTGGTTGTTGCCAGCGTGACCGGCTATGTGGGCACACGCGTTGCCCTGCGCTATGGCCCGACGCTGGATACGTATGGCAATGAGGTTGGCGGGTCCTTCCGCCTGATGGACGCAACCACCGGCACCATGACGGACCAGACCTTCCGCGGCCGCTGGATGATGGTGCTGTTTGGCGCGACCCATTGTGCAGACGATGCCTGCACTCCGGCACTGACCAACATGTCCGCAGCGCTGGACAAGACTGACCCCGGCAAGCGGAAGGCCGTGATTATTTTTGTCAGCCTTGACCCGGACCGTGATGATGCCGAACGCCTGCGCCTGTATGGTCAGAGCATCAGCCCCCGTGTGGTCGCCGGCACCGCCGCCCCCGGCCCGCTGGCGGATCTGGCTAAGGAATACCACACCACAGTTGAAAAACTGCCCGACCCGGAATGGACGTATGCCATGCGCATGTCCCCTCGCTTTGTGGTGATGGACCCCAACGCCCGCTACGTTGGCACAGTTGACGCCAATCTGAGCGCAGACGCCATGACGGATGCTCTGAAGAAACTCATGAACCCGGGCCAGTAATCTCTCCTATCCAAGAAAGACTGACACCATGAGTGACCATCCAGTTCTGACCGGCCTTCCTGATGACATGAGCGAACAGGCCGCTACAGCGTTCAACACCCTGCGGGGCGGTCCGGACTGGCAGATTTCCTCACACGTTACCGTGCCAGCCCTGAGCAAGGCAGCACTTTTCATTCTGGTTAAAGACGAAGCCGATATGATCGGCCAGAATTTACGCCACCATTACCAATTGGGTTTCCGCCGCTTTTTTATTCTCGATAATAACAGCACAGACGGCACAACAGACATCATCATGCAGTTCCGGAAAGATCACCCGGATGCTGGTGTCTTCTGCGCGCTTGATTATCAGGTCGCCTATTATCAGGCATCAAAAATGAAGGCTCTGGAGCAGTTTATGCTGCTCTATCTGGAACATGATGAAATACCGGTTGAGTGGGTATTTTTTGTTGATGCGGATGAATTAATAACCTGCTGCACCCGGAATGCAGACCAGAGCGCTGAAACATTCAACGCCATGCTGGAAGACCCTACGATTTCCATGCTTGTTTTCCATTGGGCGCAGGCTGCGCTTGTATCCCCAGCGGGCCAGCCTGTTCCGTTTGGCCCGACATTGGGCGACACGCAGGTCGCGGTTTGGCCGACAATGAAAGTGCGGGTCACCAAAGTTGCTTACCGGTTACGGCAAGGGTTAAGTCCGGTTACTGGCAACCACTTTGTGGAACAGTTCAATCAGCCTGCCTCTGCAATCCGCATCATGGTTGCAGCTGGCTTTTGTATTCTGCATTTTCCTATGCGGTCCAAAGAACAGATTCAGAAAAAAATTGTGAATGGCTTTAATGCTTTACAAGCCAGCAAACAGCCTGATTACGTTGGAGAACACTGGCGCACCTACCACTCCTGGTACAAGCAAGGCGGAGATAATGTCCTGATGGGCCTTCTCCGTGATCATATCCGATCCTGCAGCCGCCCTTGAAACAGAGACAGCATGCCACAGTCCCTTTCCATCTTATCTGACCTTGTAAGTCGTTTTTCCAGTCGGGCAGCCACCTCTGACCAATCGGGCGAGATTGCTACGGATAATCTGGCAGACTTGCACAAAGCCGGCCTACTGGCACTGACCGTTTCACCCCGTTATGGCGGCGGAGGGAAGGGACTGGGAGACATACTACCCCTTATCGGCACACTGGCGCAGGGAGACCCATCCACCACCCTTATTCTGGCCATGCAATGCCTGCACCATGCCAGCATTGCGGCAGACCCGCGCTGGCCGGAAGACGTGCGCCGCATGGTCTCGGAAGCCGCTGTGCAGGACGGCGCTCTTCTCAACGCCCTGCGCGTGGAGCCGGACCTTGGCACACCCTCGCGCGGCGGGATTCCGGCCACACGCGTCAGCCAGAAAGACGGGCAGTGGGTGCTGAATGGCTGTAAGATCTACTCCACAGGGTCCACGGCTCTGCGCTGGGGTATTGTGTGGGCCGCGACCGATGAGGAAACCCCGCGCACAGGCCATGTTCTGGTGCCACTGGATGCTCCGGGAGTGCGGATAGAGCGCACATGGGACCAGCTCGGCATGCGGGCTACGGGCAGCCACACTATTCATTTTGAGAATGTGGTGCTGCCGGAAACCTTTCTTGTCGATTTACGGCAGCCGGAAGACTGGCGTGGTGCCGGGCAGGACCTGACGCTCTGGCATGCGCTGCTGATTGCCGCCCTGTATGATGGTGTGGCGCGATCTGCGCGGGACTGGCTTGTCACCTTCCTACATGCTCGTGTGCCAGCCAATCTGGGTAAGCCCCTTGCCTCCCTGCCTCGTTTTCAAATTCTGATGGGTGAGATTGAAGCCTTGCTGTTGTCCAACCGGGCTCTCCTGGCAGACGGGCTGGCACGGTATGAGCAGGGACAATGCAGCGCGACAGACGCCAATCTGATCAAACATGTGGTGACAGACAACGCCATTCGCAGTGTGGAAAAAGGCGTGGCTGCTATCGGTAATCCGGCTCTGAGCCGTTCCAATCCGCTGGAACGGCACTTACGCGACGTTCTCTGCGCCCGCATTCACACACCGCAGGCTGATACTGCCCTGACTGCTGCCGGGCGCGTCAGGCTGGAACAGCCATAAAAAGACTACGAACTCTGAAAAGATCGCAAGATCACATCAAACAAAAACCTGCCATAGACAGATCGTTTATGGCAGGTTTTTTCAACTCTTTTCTAATATGAATCAATCACTTCACCTTAGAAGTGCGCATCAATACGGCCATAATAATATCCGCCGGTCATCGGAACCTGGGCAGAGTTTGCATCATATATACGCGCGCCATAGTTGTTGTTCAGCGGGTTTACCTTACGCGGACGAATATTGAAAATATTGTTGGCACCCACCGCAAAATGCCAGTGCGGGTTGACGCTATATCCTACCTCCAGATCAGTTAGCCAACGCGGCGTATTTTTGAACTGAGCAAAGCAACTGTTGGAATAGCGAAGGGCTTTGCCATTATTTTGGCAAATTGCATTACCGGGCGTCCAGTCCTGATAGCCCAGCATGGTCGTGGTTTCACCATAACGCGTCTGACGCAGGTTTACGTCCCATTTTCCAACGGTCCAGAATGCATTCAGGATCAGTTTGCTGCGCGGATACGCCGTAGTGATGTAACTGGCAGTTGCCGCCGTGAGCAGAGACGTCGGAACACCGTTAACCATGGTCGAGGCCACATGGCTCAAACGCGTGCGGTTCAGGTCCAGCGACGCAGAGAGATTAAGATTGCCGTAGCGATTCATCCTCACCAGATAATCCGCTTTCAGGTCAAAACCCTGCGTACGGGTGCTGGCCCCATTGGCAAAATAGTAGGTGCTGACAGCATTAGGGTCGAGACCGGAAGGCAGCACAAAGCCAAGCTGTTGCAGTGCTGCAATCGCTGTTGAGCCATTGGTAGAGCCACCGGCAATAATACGGTCACGAATATTAATCTGATAGACATCTGCCTCAACATGCAGACCTTTCAGAGGTTCTACAACCAGACCACCACTGGCATTGGTGGAACGTTCCGGCTTAAGGGGCGCCGCCCCGAGCAGGCGGGCCGCGGAAGAACTGACAGGCAACAAACCCGCCACCGTCGTCGCCCCCACGTTAATCGAACTAAAATGCTGTTCTGCAAGCGTGGGTGCACGGAAACCGTTGCTGATGGTACCCCGGATTGCAATGCGTGGCGTAATTTCATACCGAGTGGAGACTTTTCCGTTCTCAGTGTTTCCAACGTCCGTATAATGCTCGAACCGGCCAGCAAAATCGACATCCCAGTTCTTCAGAGGATGGAAATCACCATCCAGATATCCGGCCCAGATATCGCGGCTCCAGTTGCCGGCATTCTGTGGGCTAAGACCAACATAACCAGCCATACCCCCTGCCTCATAAGACGGTGGCGTGCCGGCCTTGATCTGATACGTTTCCAGACGATGCTCGGCTCCAAAGGCAATCGTGGTAGGCGTTGTAAACCCGGTCTTGAAATTCCTTCTGAAATCCAGCGTATTTGTCCACTGCGCCATGCGATAGCTTTCCGCACGAGTGGTGGTGGGAGACCAGCCACATCCATCTGTCGAGACATAAGCGCTGGTACTGGAGGGATTAGTGCTGCGCGGAATACATTTGCTGCTTAGCATACCGGCGTTAACACTGTTCTTATCCCCAATTGCATCTTCATCCGCGCCGTAGGTCGTGCTGAGATCCCAGGAAAAACCGAAGAAATTATCCCCTTTCAGGCCCAGCGTTGCGGCGTAGTCATTTTCCTCAATCGTTTCGAGCGGCGAAAATCCGGACGGATAAATCGTTGGCATCGTATTAGGGGTGCGATAGTTCTGATACGATTCCGCATGCCGGTGAGCATAGGTAATCAATCCGTATCCCTGCACACCTTCTGTTAGCGTTTTACCAAAGGCAATGCTCAGGTTTTCACGGGTTTCTTCTGGTGTACTCATCACTTTATTGGAGTTTTTTGGAACAGAAACCGACCCGGTATAAAGTGCCGTCCCAGCCCCGGCGGGAGCAGACCCCATCAGACGGTGGTCTTCCGTATAGGGCACCATGTGGTCTGTATGGTAAACCTGCCCGCTCAGGTGCAGATAACCATCCCCCCCCAGAGACAGACCGCCATCAATACTGGTCTGATACTGCCATCCATCGCCATTGTACGCATTCGCTCCGGTCTGCGCACTCATATTCAGACCATGGTTGGTTTTGCGCGTGATAATATTAACCACACCTGCAATCGCATCAGAGCCGTAAAGAGCTGCGGCACCATCTTCCAGCACTTCAATATGGTCGATAGACGCAGCAGGAATCATGTTCAGATCTACTGGCGTGGCACCAAATGACGGACCGGCATCCGCATAAATATTGGCGGTCGTATGCCGACGCTTCCCATCGACCAGAACCAGAACCTGATTGGGATTGAGACCACGCATGCGGATTGCAGAGGTCAGAGCTCCAGCATCATTCCCCATGGCGCTGACATTGATAGACGCATAGGTGCGTGTCAGCGCATCTGCCAGATTCATTTGCCCGGACCTGCGCAACGTAGCAGCGGACAGCACGCTGACGGGAGAGGTGCTCTGCCGTGCCTTCCGATTGACCGCATGCGTCCCGGTTACAATCAGAGTTTCTCCGCTATTGGCCCCGGAAGCCTTTTCAGATGCTTGATGATTCGCCGCTTTAGGTCGCTTTGCTGCAACTTTTTTCGCATGCTCGCTGCCCACTGGTTTCTGCTTATCAGCAGCCGTCGCGGCGTTGGAAACTGGCTCCTCAGCCATCAGACCAAACGTCAGAATAGTTGAAACCAGAAACGCTTTTCTGAGTGTCATGCGTGTATCCAGAACATTATCAAAAATGGAAAAATCACGCGTCTGTTATCAAGAGCACCCACTCGAAAAAAGTGAAACTATTATGACATCATCAAACTTATATATTTTCTCTACTTATTTTAATTTATAGATATAAAAATATACGCTAAGAGATCTTACAAACAGCAAAACATTAAATGTAAATCATAATTCATTATTAAAGGGTAACCATGTTCCATCTTCACAGACGCTCTCTGATACAGGCCGGCAGCCTTCTGGCACCGGCTCTCTTGGCTGGGCGCACAAGTCCGCTTCTGGCTGCACAAACAGCCCCGGTAACCCGTGCGCGCCTGAACGTGACAGAAAACCCGTTTGGTCCCTCTCCTGCTGCGCGCAAAGCCATTATGGCCTGCGTACCAGAGGCACCTTATTATGTGGAAGATGAACACACTCTCCGTGATAAAATTGGTCAGAATGAAAATCTTGAGAGAGAAAAAGTCGCTCTATCAAATGGCTCTCTGGATGCACTCTCCCTTCTTTCCAGCGACATTGGCCGCAAAGGACACCTTCTGGCGCCGCAGCCAACCTACGCCACACATCTGAATTACGCTCAGCGCCGGGGTGTGACTGTGCGATATGTGCCTCTCGTCAATCATGCGATTGATCTGGACGCCCTCCGGCAGGCTATCACGCCCGAGACGGCAATGGTTTACCTGTGCAACCCCAACAATCCAACCGGGAACATGCTAGACCATGATAAACTTCTTTCATTTTGCAAAGATGTTTCCAAAAAAGTTCCAGTTGTTGTGGATGAGGCCTATTTTGAACTTTTGCCGTCTGCGGAGCTAATGACCGCCTCATCTCTGGTGCATTCGGGGCATGATGTGATTGTTGCCCGCACATTTTCCAAAGTTTATGGGCTGGCCGGGCTCAGAATTGGCTATATTCTGGCGCAACCCAACCGTGTGAAACAGCTTTACAGCCTTACGACAACGTCTCGTAATCAGGCTGGCTATGCCGCAGCCATGGCATCTCTCGGAGATAAGGCCTATCTGAACGGAGCCATCGCCTACCTCAAATCCTGCCGCAACATGATTTATGATATCTGCCAGAAAAATAGCTTATCTTTCCTTCAAAGTCATGGAACTTTTGTTTACGTCAATACACAGAGACCAGCAGAAAAAATGAAAACAGCTCTGGCACAACGAGGCGTCGATATCCGTGTGTTTGATGCTCCAGCCTATCAGACATGGATCCGTGTTGGGACGGCGACACCTGCAGAGCTGGAGCTGTTCGGACGTGCGCTACCAGCCGCCTTGCAGGATGTTCCCAAAGCCTGAACGAACGGCCTGGTATAAATCAGCTTTTATAAGCCATTCGGCTTTCTGCATTGTGTGACACATCTCGCCCTTTTAAGGTCTCTCCCCAGTGCGTGGAGGTGAAACATGGTACAGAAGCGGTCTTTTTATACGGTGTGCGTGCTGGCTGCTCTGTGCGCAGCTTCTGGTTCACCCTCATTTGCACAAGTCACCCTCACCACAGCGCCGGAGCCGCACTCAGCCGCCCCACCCTCTAATGCCCACACAGGCGGCACCTTGCGGCTGGCGGCACAAAATTCCGGGGGCACGCTGGACCCGCAGGTCTCTTATATTTCTCTCATCAAGGAGCTCGAAACACCTGTTTATGATGGGCTTCTGGCATTCCCAAAATTTGCAGGCTCCACAGCGCAACCCGTCATCGCCAATCTGGCAGAAGCGGTTCCACAGCCAGAAGATGGAGGGCGAACCTATCGGTTTACGCTTCGTCCCAATCTCCATTTTTCCAATGGGCAGGTTGTGAATGTAGAGGATGTTGCAGCGTCTTTCCGGCGTCTCTTCAAAGTCGGCAGCCCGACTGCCGGACCGTATTACAGTCATATCGTTGGGGCGGAGGCCTGCCTGCATGACCCCGCGCACTGCACACTGACTGGCGGCATAGAGACTGATCCGGCGACGCGCACCATCACCTTTCATCTGACGCAACCGGATGCCGAGTTTCTGGACCGTCTGGCCTGGTTTCATGCTGCCATTCTTCCGGCCAGCACACCGCCGCATGATACCGGGAACACGGCCCCTCCGGGCACCGGACCGTATCGGGTGACACGCTATGATCCTGCCACCGGCATGGTGCTGGAACGCAACCCGTATTTCCGGGAATGGGCGCATGATGCGCAGCCCACTGGATATGTGGACGCCATACAGGTCACGTTCGGGCTGGACCCGGAAGGCGAAGTGACCGCCATTGAAAATGGCCAGTATGACTGGATGTATGAAGATGTGCCGCTGGACCGGCTGGGCGAAGTCGGTAGCCGCTATGCCGGACAAGTGCAGATTTATACGCTGCTGCTCTACTATTACGCCGCCCTGAATGTGCGGATACCGCCTTTCAATTCGCTCAAGGCACGGCAGGCGCTGAACTATGCCATCAACCGGCATGCCATGGTGATCTATCATGGGGGTGCTGCCGTTGCGACGCCCCTCTGCCAGCTTCTGCCGCAAGGTGCGCCGGGTTATGCGCCGGGTTGCGCCTACACCAAAGGGGCCTCACCTGCGCATCCGCTCCCACAGTGGCAGGCACCCGACCTCGAGGAAGCCCGCAAACTGGTGCAGGAAAGTGGCACGGCGGGGCAGAAAGTCACGATCATCGCGCCACTGGAAGGGCGCTATGCCGCCATGGCCATGGAATTACGCAGCACACTGGCCAGTCTGGGTTATGAGGCCTCTGTGCGCAGCATGACGCAGACTGTGCAATTTCCTTACGTGCAGAACAGTGACAACCATGTGCAGCTTGCCCTGACAGGATGGAATGCAGATTACCCCTCCGCCTCCACGTTCCTGCACACCCTGTTTGCGTGCGCCAGTTTCCGCCCGCATTCCGACAACTCACCCAACATGTCGGCCTTTTGTAACCCGGACATAGATGCGCTGATGAACAAGGCTTCCGCCGCTGCCCTGACCAGCCCGACTGAGAGCATGCAGCGCTGGACTGAGGCTGACCGCGCCCTGATGGCACAGGCTCCCGCCGTGCCACTGGTGCAGATCAAACGCGTCAGCCTGTTGTCAAAACGCACGCGTAACGCCATCGTAACACTTAATGATGAAATCCTGCTTTCCCAGCTTCAGGTCCGATGACAGCTGAAGCGCCTCCCCCACCCGGCCCCTGGCGGCAGGCGATGCGTGGCCTTGCACGCAACCGCGCGGCCATGGCGGCCCTTGCCGTTCTGGTGCTCATCACCCTGAGTTGCGTGCTGGCTCCGCTTTATGCGCGGGATATTGCTGGTACTGACCCGTTCACCTCCAACGTCGCCGGCAGCATCACGCTGGACGGACACGAGGTGGACATCATGCAGCCGAACGATAATCCGCTGCATCTCGGCCTCAGCCCCATCGGGCCGACCGGCCATGCGGCCTATCTGCTGGGTGCGGACAGTCAGGGGCGGGATGTTGCGGCCCGCATGCTGTATGGCGGGCGGAACTCGCTGCTGATTTCCTCCTGCGCCGCCGTGCTGTGCCTGATACTGGCCGCTGCCACTGGCATTGCTGCCGGTTTTTTTGGTGGGCTGGTGGATGCTGTTCTGTCCCGCCTGATGGATATCATGTGGGCCGTGCCGGTCTATCTGTTTGCAATCTCGCTCTCCATTGTCACGGTCAGTCAGGGGTTAAAGCTGGGGCCGTTTGTCGTGGAAGCGGATAGTCTGCTGATCCCGATTGTCATTATTGCGCTGGTCTATGTGCCGTATGCAGCACGGCCCATCCGCGGACGGGTTCTGGCCTTGCGGCAGGCGGAGTTTGTTACCGCAGCCCGATGCCTTGGCGTGCCGCGCTGGCGCATTGTGCTGTTTGATATTCTGCCGAACGTGACCACCACGCTCGTCGTGCTGGGGCCGTTGCTCATGGCGCTTTCCCTGCTGGCGGAAAGTGCACTTTCTTTTCTCTCTATCGGCGTGCAGGCTCCGGCGGCATCATGGGGCACCATTATTCAGGATGGCGAAGGGCTGATTTACACGCGCCCGATGGTCGCCATTGCTCCCGGCCTCGCCATTGTGCTGGTCGTGCTGGCACTGAATATTCTGGGCGACGGCCTGCGGGATGCGCTTGATGTGCGTGATGCCGCACGGCGGTCTTCATGAGGAGGGCTGACGCATGATGATGGCGCTCCTCCGCCGACTTGGGCAGACCGTGTTTGTTCTGTTCGGAATTTCAGCGCTCGTGTTTCTGGTGTTTTTCGCCACACCGGGCGCGGACCCCACAGCCCGTATTGCCGGGCGGAACGCCTCCCCCCAGACCATGGAAAAAGTACGGCAGGAATATGGGTTCGACCGCCCTCTGCCTGTGCAATACGCCACTATGATGAAGAAGCTGTTCATCACGCAGGACCTCGCCTCTTATGTGGACCGGGGTGAGCTTGTGGTGCCGGAAATTGCCCGTGCGGCTCCGGTTACGGTTTCTCTGGTATGTGGAGCGGCTCTTATCTGGGTGGTGCTGTCCATTGCCATGGGCACCATCGCTGCGGCCCTAAAAGGCACATGGATTGATCGTGGGCTGATGATGCTGGGGTTGATCGGCATTTCCATGCCGGTTTTCTGGCTGGGGCAGGTTGCCAATCTTATCACCCAGAGCCGGTATCATGACACATGGTTGTTCTCATGGGTGCCGGGGCTGGGCTACGTGCCGCTGACGGAAAATTCGTGGGGATGGTTCAAGGCGCTGGTCATTCCGTGGATTGTTCTGGCCGTCATGTTCATCGGGATTTACAGCCGCGTCTTAAGGGCGGATCTGGTGGCACTCTCCGGCGAGGACTTCATGCGCACGGCACGTGCCAAAGGGCTTTCCCCTACCCGTATTCTGCTGCGCCACGGCCTGCGCACCTCGATGGTGACCTTTGTCTCCCTGTTCGGGCTGGATTTTGCGCAGCTTGTGGGCGGCGGCGCTTTGTTGACGGAAGTGGTGTTCGGGCTGCCCGGTGTGGGGCGGCTAACCTATCAGGCACTCACCAATCTGGACCTGCCGCTGATTATGGCCACCGTGATGTATTCCGCCGTGTTTGTGGTGCTGGCCAATGCGGTGGTGGACATCCTCTATCTATTCCTGGACCCGAGGGTACGTGATGCCCGCTGAGACCGCTCCTCCTATGACCGCTCCGCTACTGGATGTGCGAGACCTGTGCGTCAGCTTTCCCTCCCGTGGGCGCATGATCCCGATTGTGGAGCATGTGTCCTTCACGCTGGGTGAGAGGGATATTCTCGGGCTGGTGGGGGAATCCGGCTCAGGCAAATCCGTCACCGCCATGGCGCTGATGGGGTTGATTGACAGCCCCGGCGTGCAGATTACCGGGTCTGCGCTGTTCCGGGGGCAAGAGCTGGTGGGAATGCCACAAAAGCAACTTCGCCGCCTGCGCGGGCGCGAGATTGCCATGATCTTTCAGGACCCGATGACGGCTTTTACGCCGGTTTACACAATCGGCTGGCAGATTGATGAGCAGATCCGCGCGCATGAGCGCCTCTCCCGCAAACAGGCCCGCGCCCGGACGGTTGAACTGTTAGCTGAGATGGGCGTGCCTGACCCGGCCCGTACGGCAGACCGCTACCCGCATCAGCTTTCCGGGGGCCTGCGGCAACGCGCCATGATTGCCATGGCGCTCTCCTGCAATCCGTCCCTGCTAATTGCCGATGAACCCACCACAGCGCTGGACGTAACGGTGCAGGCGCAAATTCTGGACCTGATCCGCTCCCTGCGCAGCACCTACGGTTCCTCCGTGCTGCTGATTACGCATGACATGGGCGTTGTGGCCGAAACCTGTGACACGACACTGGTGCTGTATTCCGGCCGGGTGGCGGAAACCGGCCCGACAGAGGCCCTGTTTGCCCACCCCGGCCATCCTTATACGGCAGCTCTTCTGGCTTCTATCCCGCCGCTGGATGGCCCACGCCCCCACCGACTGCCCGCCATTGCCGGAGCACCGCCAGCCCCGCTGGAACGCCCGGCGGGCTGCGCCTTTGCGCCGCGCTGCACCTATGTGCACGACACCTGCCTGCCCGCTCCACCGCCGCCGCTGGTACCGACGGGATATGATCCCCTTGCTGCTCCGCAGGACGACGCAACCGCACAGGTCTCTGCGGCCGCCCCATCGACCCAACCTGTCCAGTTTGCCGCCTGTGTTCTCCCGGCAGAAGGCACACCTTTGCCTCCACGACTAACGTACAGCGAGCTTTCGGCTGGCGATGAGGCTGATGCGACAGGTTTTCCCCCTTCCTCATTTGCTGCTGGGGAACCTC
This sequence comes from Acetobacter sp. P5B1, assembly GCF_018811985.1. Classification (NCBI taxonomy): domain Bacteria; kingdom Pseudomonadati; phylum Pseudomonadota; class Alphaproteobacteria; order Acetobacterales; family Acetobacteraceae; genus Acetobacter; species Acetobacter sp. P5B1. The sequence continues at coordinate 26,479 of NZ_JACRVS010000010.1, forward strand.
ACTAATGACCACGTCAGCCGCTTTCTCCGCGACTAGCGCGCCCTCCAGCGCGAGTGCCAGACCACTGCTGGAGGTCCGGGACGTGCGCAAGACCTATCACCTGCCGCGCGGGCAAACCCTGAAGGCTGTTGATGGGATTTCGCTCTCTGTCATGCCGGGAGAAGTGCTGGGGCTGGTTGGAGAATCCGGCTGCGGCAAGTCCACGCTGGGCCGGTGCCTGCTGCGCCTGACGGATGTGTCGTCCGGGCAGATCCTGTTTGAAGGACAGGACATTACCCATCTGAGTGAACGCGCTTTGCGCCCGCTCCGCCAGCGGATGCAGATGGTGTTTCAGGACTCTTATGCCTCGCTCAATCCACGCCGTCGTATTGGGGATCTTCTGGCCGAACCGCTGAAGGTTCATCCCGACCCGGACGGTCGGAAACGCTCGCGCGCGACCATCGCAGCCCGCCTGCATGAACTGATGGATCTGGTCAGTCTGCCTGCGGCGGCACTGGACCGTTATGCGCACGAATTTTCCGGCGGCCAGAGGCAGCGTATAAATATTGCCCGTGCGCTGGCGCTCTCGCCTCGGCTGGTGGTGGCGGATGAGCCCGTGTCCGCGCTGGATGTGTCCGTGCAGGCGCAGATTGTTAATCTGTTTGCAGACCTTCAGGCCCGGCTGGGGCTGACCTACGTATTTGTTGCGCATGATCTCGCAGTGGTGCGACAGATTTCCACCCGCGTGGCCGTCATGTATCTTGGCGCCGTAGTGGAACTGGGCGAGACAGATGCCGTACTGCACCGCCCCGCGCACCCTTATTCTGCCGCGCTGACGGCTGCGGTGCCCCGCCCTGTGGTGGGCGCCATCCGGGCTGCGCCGCTGGGTGGCGATATTCCCAGCCCGGTGGCACGGCCTGCAGGCTGCCGCTTTCATACCCGCTGCCCGTTTGTGCAAAACCGCTGCCGGGCAGAAGAGCCTGCCCTGCGCAGGATCGGACCGAGCCATTCTGTCGCGTGTCATTTTCCACTGGCAGAAGGGTGAGCTGGCCAGTATGCAGAAAAGCCCTCACCTTGCAGGGCATCACTCTGACGGATAAAGCCTGAGCCCGCATGTTCCGCCTCTCTGCTTTAAGCGCCTGCGTGCGTTTTTATGCCTCCCTTTTGGGAATTGCCGTGATTTTTCTGGCACTGGATGCCGGAGCTTTTGTGCTGCGAAACCTGCTGCCAGAAGGACCTCGGCGGCGAAAACTCGGCCGCTTCTGGCTCTATCATGTCGCCCGTTTTTCCGTGCGCTTTCTCCACGCCATGGGCATTCTGGACTGTGACCTGCGTGAGCTTGCTGCCATCCGGCAGGAAAGCGGGCTGGTGCTGGTTGCCAACCACCCCTCCCGTCTGGACAGCCTCATTCTGGCTGCGGCCCTGCCCCGGCTGGTATGTGTGACCAAAGCGTCCATCTGGGAACGCCCCACACTCGGTAGCACCCTCCGCACGGCAGGCTATATCCGGCATGATAGCTTGTTAAAGCTCATTGCCCCTGCAACGGACAGCCTGAAAGAAGGCTGTCAGCTTCTGCTATTTCCCGAAGGAACACGCTCCCGTGCAGGCGCAGAACCGGGACCGTTCCAACCAGGCTTTGCCGCCATTGCGCAACGCACCCACTCCGCCGTGCAACCCATTCTGATTGAAACGGACTCCCCTTATCTGTCTCAGGGCTGGCCCTTCCTGCGCCGCCCACCACTCCCCATGCGCTACAAGATCCGTCTTGCCCCACGCCTCCCCGCACCTGCACGCGACGAAGCCAGTGGGCGCATACTGGTGGAAACAACAGAAACCCTGCTGAAACAGGGGCTAACGCAAACAACGTTACGAGAGACGTAACGACTTGCAGATCGAAAATCAGAGCACAGAAGCAGAAAATTTTACCAAACCACCTTTCTGCTTTATGAAAGTGGCCTCTGATAGCCTATTTTTCTTTCTGGATATTTCGTGATGCCTGAAAACGCCGCCTCCGCCGCAGAGCGCCTGCACGCTGTTCTGACCACACTGCGGACCACCATGGATACGCAGATCAGCACTGCGCCTTCCGTGCGGGAAGAACATAGCCATGGCGAGGCGATGAATGCCTCCTGCCTGCCAGCAGCGGTGGTTTTTGCAGAAAGCACGGAGGATGTTTCCGCGGTTCTCCGTGCCTGCCACGCCCAGCGTGTGCCGGTGGTAGCGTTTGGGGCTGGCACATCGGTTGAAGGGCATGTGGTGCCGCCGGAACATGCCATCAGTCTCGACCTCTCCCGAATGACCGGCATTCTTGCCGTCAATGCGGAAGATCTGGATTGCCGCGTTCAGGCCGGGCTGACGCGCCAGAGCTTGAATGCGCAGATCCGCGATACCGGATTGTTCTTTCCGGTCGACCCCGGTGGCGAGGCCACGCTGGGCGGTATGTGCGCAACCCGTGCTTCTGGCACCGCCGCCGTGCGTTACGGCACCATGAAGGAAAACGTGCTGGGTCTGACGGTCGTTCTGGCAACGGGTGAGATTATCCAGACAGGTGGACGTGTACGAAAATCTTCGACAGGGTATGACCTGACCTCTCTGTTTGTTGGGTCAGAGGGCACACTAGGCATTATCACGGAAGTCCAGCTGAAATTGCATGGACGCCCTGAAACATTATCAGCCGCAGTCTGTCAGTTTGAAAATCTGCATGATGCTGTGCAGACCGCCATGGAAATCATTCAGTGCGGTATTCCCATCAACCGCGTGGAACTGATGGACCCTGTGCAGATGCAGGCTTCCATTCAGTTTTCCAAGCTGGAAGGGTATCGTCCTCTCACCACGCTGTTTTTTGAATTTGCCGGTGCCCCCGCCGCAGTGGAAGAACAGGTGAGCGCAACCGAAGCCTTGGTAGAAGCCAATAACGGGCTCGGTTTTGCATGGGCTGAAAGTGCGGAAGATCGCTCCCGCCTCTGGAAAGCCCGGCATGATGCGTTCTGGGCCGCCAAAGCGCTGGACCCGCAGGCGCGCGTCATTTCCACCGACTGCATTGTGCCCATCTCCCGCCTCGGCACTCTGATTGATGGCGTGTATGAGGATATCAAAGCCTCCGGCCTGCGTGCCCCGTTGCTGGGGCATGTGGGGGATGGAAATTTCCATACCCTGATTATTACGGAAGACACGCCGGAAGGGCACGCTCAGGCATGGGAACTGGACAAAAAGATTGTTGCCCGTGCACTGGCTTTGGAAGGCTCCTGCAGTGGGGAACATGGCGTTGGCATGGGTAAGCTCGATTTTCTCGAAACTGAGCATGGCGCTGGCGCACTAAGCGTTATGCGTGCTCTGAAAAACACTATGGATCCGCACCACATTCTCAATCCGGGCAAGCTTCTGCCCACAGGGCCAGTCTATCAGGGATAAGACTGTTCTCGGCCCGCATGGAGAGGAGTTGGAGTCACATAACGCCTCCCTTCTCTTCTCTGAGACCCGGCGAAATGCGTTCAAAATGGGACGATATTGCTCCATGCTTTAATCTGAGGAAGAGCCTATCCACTGCGTTAACGAATGCAATTCCTGCAAAATATACGGAAAAATCTATTTTCATATAATTGGAAAAGTTCTACAAATCAGCACTATTAAGATCATATGTTCCTTTTACGATTTTGAAGATATTGAAAAATAAGGACGCCTAATGATTACAGAAAATACGATTTTTCGTAAATTCTTGATCAAAATCCTTTTGACTATCGAATATTCTCTCAAAAAAGAAAAATTCCCTTCTTTCGATTTTGCGTCTCTTCCGAAGCTTCTGGAAGACTGGGAATATTTACAAAGAGTTCAGCCAGATAATGGGCTGATTACAATAGGAATCGGGACCATACGCCTGCTTCTTGGCATTCCAACAGCCTCCGAACCCTTTGAGTTCATCAAATCAAAATCACAGTCCCGGATCTGCCGTATTTTACTCATTGCAACCCGCCTGCGGTTTTCTCACTACACTCTGGCCTATGAGGACTTTCAGTCTCTCCTCACCAGCTATACAGACCTTGATCTCCCTGCTTTTCAAGTGCTGGCCGATGCGGTGTGTTTTGCCACGAACAAGGCAGGATGGTGCACATTTTCAGGGTCAGGCAAGATCCATCTGACTTTTCGCAGGTCTGTTGATCTGGAAGATATCAGTGTTGTGATAGATGGCATCAGTTATCCTGCCTCCTCCTTTGAAATTCTCTCAAATGATAAAAGAATTTCTATTTTTCTTCTGGAAGACTGGAAGCTTTTAAAACAAATCCATGTCACTATTCGGCAAGACACCTTGCTGGGTGGTCTGTTTGAAATCCCACATTTTCTCAAAACAGAAGGATTTGTTTCCGCTGGTCCAGAAGGCCTTTCTGGCTGGGCGCGTTCCCCAGCCAACCCGGAGGCGGCGGTAAAACTGGTCCTTACGCCCCATGACCCCATCCAGAAGCCCATCCACCTTTTTACCGATACGGTAAAATTCTTTACCCCAGCGAATATTGCCGGAGATACAATCAAACATGCTTTTTCGATAAAAAAAGAAAAACTTGCATCAAAAGCAACTTTGTTCAGTGTTTGCTCTGAGCATGGGAAACCTTTGTATGGAAGCCCCCTCGCTCTTGATCCCTTTGCAGAAAGCGCCAGACAGTATGCGCTGGATATCTCTCGCCTCTTCCCGGCTACCTCCTTAGAAGAAGGCACCTTTTCTCCGGTATCTTTATCAGAAAAACCAACAAAAAAACAAAAATTCCCTTCTGTTGCGATCATCATTCCGGTTTACGATGGTTTTCTAGCCACCAAAAATTGCATTACTCTGTGCCTGAAACACAAAGCACCTCACGTCCGGCTTATTATCGTGAATGATGCCTCTCCAAATCCAGATATTCTAAAATACCTTTTTCACATTAAGAATAAACCTGACGTTTTTATCCTCAACAATGAGAAAAACCTTGGCTTTCCAAAATCTGTTAACCGGGGGCTGCGTCAGAGAAGACCGTATGAAGATGTTGTTTTGCTCAACAGTGATACACTTGTGTGTCGTAACTGGCTGACACAACTCCAGAGGGCTGCCTATGCGCAGACCGACATTGGCACAGCAACGCCTCTTTCAAATAACGCCACTATTTTCAGCTATCCTTCAGAAACCGGGATCAACCCCATTCCTGACGCCAGAGCCTGTCAGGACCTTAGCGCGATTATGAGCAGGATGTGGCACGGAGAAACAGTTGATGTTCCGACAGCTCACGGATTTTGCATGTATGTCAAATCTGCCTGCCTGGAACAAACAGGTTTGCTACGAGAAGATATTTTTGCGCAAGGGTATGGGGAGGAAAATGATTTTTCTTGCCGAGCCACAGCATTAGGGTGGCGTCACGTCGCCTGTCTGGGAACGTTTGTGGGGCACGCAGAAAGCCAGTCTTTCAGTCCCGTCAAGTCGGATCTGATTGCCAGAAACCTCGACATTATGAATGGGCTGCATCCGGGTTACGACCAGCTTATAGCACGCTGGCAGGACCGAGACCCGCTCGCCCCTTACAGAAAGAAACTGGACCTCGCACGACTGCACAACAGCAGACCATTTTTGAAATCTGTTATCCTTATCATGCATGATCGGGAAGGCGGCATTCTGCGCCATGTCGGGCATCGGGCATCGTTTTATGAACAAGCCGGTGTTGCTGCGTTTGTCATGGTGCCTGAAATTCATCGTTCCGGCCGCCCGTTTTGGAGACTGAAATCCCTCCGGGACAAGGATTATCCAAACCTGACCATTCCCCGCAATGCCTTTAGTTTCAGAGCACTTTATAAAGAACTCAACTGTGAAAAATTTGAAATCCACAGCTATATTGGCAGCTCAATTGAAAAGATTTTCAGTCTTTCAGAGCTTGGCTTGCCGTATGACATTTATATTCATGATTATTCATGGTTTTGCCCGCGTATCACGCTGGTGGCTGATGAAAACCATTATTGTGGCGAGCCCGACCTTAAAACCTGCCAGAACTGCGTAAATACCTTTGGCAGCCGGACTGACGATCCTGCACCTTTACAAAAACTCCGATACTGGAGCCGAAGTCTTCTGGACAATGCACAGCACGTCATCTGCCCTTCCCAGGATGCGGCCAATCGTATCCAACGACAGTTCCCCACCATTCAGGCTGATGTTACGCCGTGGGAGCATATTCTGAATGTTGATACGCTTTTCTTTCCGCAAAAAGCACCCCATGAAAAACGCATTATCGGGATTCTGGGCGCAATCAGTATTGAAAAAGGCTATGATATTCTGCTTGATTTAGCGCAGTTCATCAAAACACATCATATTCCCATTCAGCTGGTTATTATTGGCTATAGCTGCAATGACGTGCCACTTCTGGAAACCGGCGTTGTCACCATAACCGGCCGTTATCAGGAATATGAAATACAGCCCCTGACCGAAAAATATGCGATCGACTGGTTTTTTCTACCGTCGCTCTGGCCCGAAACATGGTCGTATGTGTTGACGCATATCTGGACGAGTAACAGAGCCGCTATTGTGTATGATATTGGAGCACCGGCAGAAAGAATAAAGCAATCCGGGGGTGGGCTGGTGATCCCACTGCACACCTCCCTGCCTTCTCTTATTGCCATTCTCATGGCCCCGTATGCCTATCTTGGTGCGTTCAGGACACAGGGAGATGCGCTTGCCGGCCTGTCGGATCCGATAGCTGGATGACTTCATAAAGCCGAATAAAACGATACTGTGGAGAGGGACTCAGTCCGCCATCACGGTCAGTTGCCAGGCCGGGCTGATCTGTTCTTCCGGGGGCTGAATCCATAGCGGGGTGGCGTTAGGCAGCCGGACATTGGCTGGCAGACTCATGGCGGAGCGGAGCGCCCGGAACAGCGCGCCGTGTGCGACAATCAGAGGAATCCCCCCTGCTTCGGTCGCCCGGTTGACCGCGGCCACAGCCCGCGCCCGCAGGGCTGCAAACGGTTCGGCACCGTTGGGGGTGTAATCTCCGGCAATCCAGCTATCGTACCAGTCACCCATCGGCTGGCCTTCCTGCTCACCAAAGCAGACTTCTTCCAGCCCGATATCGGTCGTCAGCGGCAGTGGGGCACATCCCTCCGCCACCAATCCCTGTTGCACAATGGTGGCCGTTTTCAACGCCCGGTCGAGCGGGGAGCTGACAATGTGCGTGATGGGCGCATGGGTTTGAATACCATCCTGAAACAGCTTCGCCGCCGCATCGGCCTGCGCAATCCCCGTCGCGTTCAGGGGCACGTTGGTGCGCCCCTGAGACAGACCTTCACGGTTCCAGTCGGTCTGGCCGTGACGAAGATACCAGTAAGAGCGGGGGTGAAGCTGTGTCATGGATCTCAATCAAACAGGGAGGAGACGGAACTCTCATCAGCAACGGCCCGCATGGCCTGCGCCAGCAGGTTGGAAATGGTCACCTGCCGGATGTTGTGCGCTGCTGTCACACTTTCAGTGGCCATGATGCTATCCGTCAAGGTCAGCATTTCAATCGGGGAGTTTGCGACACGTTCCACAGCCTGCCCGGTCAGCACGCCATGCGTCACGTAGGCACCGACAGACGCTGCACCGTTATTGGCAATGGCCCGTGCTGCGTTGCACAGAGAGCCACCACTATCGACAATATCGTCCACCAGCAGGCAGTGGCGGCCACGCACGTCACCAATCACGTTCATCACTTCAGACACACCAGCGCGTTCACGCCGTTTGTCGATGATAGCGAGGTCGGTATTCAGGCGCTGCGCCAGCTGCCGCGCACGCACCACACCGCCTACGTCCGGGGAGACGATCATCAGGTCACGATCACCGTAACGGCTGAGGATGTCACGGGTAAACAGCGGGGCGGCATACAGGTTATCCACCGGAATGTCGAAGAAGCCCTGAATCTGCATGGCATGCAGGTCCAGCGTCAGAACGCGGTTGGCGCCAGCTTCCACCAGCAGGTTGGCAACCAGCTTGGCGCTGATAGGCGTGCGGGGGCCGGATTTACGATCCTGCCGCGCATAACCAAAATACGGGATGACCGCGGTGATTCGCCGGGCTGACCCACGCCGCAGCGCGTCCAGCATAATCAGCAGTTCCATCAGGTTATCATTTGTCGGGGTGCAGGTGCTCTGGATGACGAACACATCCTCACCACGCACATTTTCATGAATTTCGACAAAGACTTCCATATCCGCAAAGCGGCGGACAGTCACATTACACAGAGGCAGGGACAGTTCCGCGGCAACGGCCTTGGCCAGCGGCAGATTGCTGTTACAGGCGACAATCTTCATGATAAGGAGGGTTCCCGGCTTTTCTACGTTAAGGTGAGACGGCTACAGCGGGGCCGGGTTTAGCAACCACAACGGCTGTTGTCATCCATGAGAGACGCTCGACAGGGCAGACACACACGCAGCGTGGCAAAAAAGCACAATCCAAACGCGCCCCTCTCACCCGTGCTCTTGCACACAGGCACTCTGTTCTCTATCGCCATGGAGTATCATGGACAGCATGCAGACCACCCCCGCAACCGGATATACGCCCTCCCCCAACACGCCGGAGCCGGTGCTTACTCTTCTGCCGGAAAAAGGCACGTCCTACCTTGGCCATGCCTGGCAGGATCTCCTCTCCGGCATGAAGCTGGCGCGGCTGGGGGCTACGCTGGGCTGGCTGGATATCAAGCTGCGCTACCGTGGTTCCATCCTCGGTCCGTTCTGGCTGACAGCCTCAACCGCCGTCATGGTGGCGGCCATGGGGGTGCTGTATGCCTATCTGATGAACATGGATGTGCATAAATACCTGCCCTTCCTGACCCTCTCCCTTGTCCTCTGGGGGTTTGTGGGTAGCACTCTGCAGGATGGCTGCACCACGTTCACCTCTGCTGCGGGGCTGATCCATTCTGCCCGGATGCCCTACAGCCTGCATGTACTGCGCGCCACGGTGCGCAACCTGCTGACGCTGGCGCACAATATCCCCGTGGTTGTGGTGGTTTTCCTGTGGTTCCGGGTGGCCCCATCGTGGTCCTGGAGCATGGGGGCTGCGTGTGCGCTGTGGATTTTTGACAGCTTCATGGCCACGCTGCTGCTCGGCATTCTGGGGGCACGCTTCCGCGATGTGCCGCCCATTGTGGCGAGCACCCTGCAGATCCTGTTTTTTGTGACCCCTATTCTATGGGCCCCGGAACTGATGAAAACCGGGCAGGATTGGCTGCTGCTGGACCCGTTTTTTCCGCTGATGGAAATTGTGCGGACACCGTTTACTGGGGACATTGTCAACACGGCCATCTGGCCCGCAGCCCTTGCGTGGTCGGCGGGACTGACGGTGTTCACCTTCGCACTGTTTGCCCGCATGCGGGCCCGTCTGGCTTATTGGGTGTAACGCATGGTCGGTATTACGGTCCGGGATCTGGAAATCTCCTTCCCGCTTTATCACGGCAACGCCCGCAGCCTTAAAAAGACCATCCGCAACTCTCTGAGTGGCCGGTTTACGCATGATGAGCGCGACCGTGTGGTGGTGCAGGCCCTACGGGATGTCAGCTTCACACTCAACCCTGGTGACAGGCTGGGGCTGGTTGGCGGGAATGGCGCCGGCAAGACCACGCTTTTGCGCGCACTGGCCGGTATTTATGAACCCGTAAACGGCAGCGTGACTGTCAGCGGGCATATTGGCACGCTGCTGGACCCCTCACTGGGGATGAACATGGAACTGACGGGACGCGAGAATATCCGCCTGCGCGGCATGTTCGCGGGACTCTCCCCATCTGACATCCGCACGGTGGAAGAGGACGTGGAAGCCTTTGCCGGGCTTGGCTCCTTTCTGGACCTGCCGGTACAGACCTATAGCTCCGGCATGACCGTACGGCTCTCCTTCGGTCTCGCCACCGCCATCATGCCCGATGTGCTGCTGATGGATGAATGGTTTATGGCGGGAGATGCCTCCTTCCGCCAGCGCGCCCGCAAGCGGCTGGAAACGCTGGTGTCCAAAGCCGATATTCTGGTGCTGTCCAGCCATATGGCGGACGTCATGGCCGACTGGTGCAACAGGCTGATCTGGATGGAGGAAGGCCGTATCCGTATGGATGGCCCGACCCGCGAGGTTCTGGAAGCCTATCTGGGGCACCCGCTGGAAGATCTGGAGGAAAAAGAGGCGGTTCCTGATCCCATTCTTCCCGCAGAAAATGCTGCCGAGCCCCTCATCATCCCCTGACCCTCATACCCTCCTGTCTTCTGCCGTGCGCTCCCGGCAGACAGGGCATTCAGCTTTCCCCATTCGCGCCGGGTAGCAGGCATGACATACTTCCCCGCATCGCGCCGGATTGACACGATACGGCACCCGCACGGTACCAGAACGGAGCATATATGACCCGGCAACCTCCGCCCGGCAGACAGAAGGCCTGTTTTACAACCGGCAGCATCATGCGGCACGTGATTGTCATGGCAGGCACCGGGGCCATTGGCCTGATGGCCGTTTTTGCGGTGGACATGCTCAACATGGTCTATATCGGCCATCTGAATGACCCGGCCCTGACAGCGGCCATCGGGTTTGCCGGTGCCGTGCTTGGCCTGCAGATTGCCGTCTCCATTGGCATGACCATTGGCCTGAGTGCCGCCACCGCGCGGGAGATTGGCGCAGGGCGGCATGAAGAAGCCCGGCATATTGCCTCCTCATCCCTGATTGTCACGCTGGTCGTCGCGTTGCTGCTCGGGCTTATCACCTCGCTTGCTGCGCATCCTGTGCTGCATCTGTTTGGTGCACAGGGCGATGCACTGGAACATGCCACGGCCTATCTGCACGTTGTCAGCCCTTTTCTGCCGCTGATCTGCGTCGGCATGGCGGCATCCTCTCTGATGAGGGTCGTAGGCGACGCCAAAGGCTCCATGCACATTACGCTGCTGGGGGCCGTGGTTGCCGCGGTGCTGGACCCGCTGATGATTTTCGGGCTGCATGAAGGGCTGACCGGGGCAGCTATCAGCACCGTGCTGTCCCGCCTTGTGGTGGCGGCTGCCGGTCTGCGCGGGGCCTTGCGGCATGACATGATTGCCCGCCCTGACCTCTCCCGCATTCTGCCGGATGCCCGGCATGTGGCCGGTGTAGCAATGCCTGCCATTCTGACCAATCTGGCCACACCGGTTGCCGGAGCGTATGTGACCGGAGCCATGGCAAGCTTCGGGCTGGAAGCCGTGGGCGGACAGGCCTCCATCGAACGTATGGTGCCGGTGCTGTTCTCTCTGGTCTTTGCCCTGACAGGCTCGGTCGGCCCTATCATGGCGCAGAATCTGGGGGCCGGGCAGTATGACCGGGTGCGCGAGACGCTAACGGCAGCCCTCAAGCTCGTCATGCTCAGCGTTGGCTCCACATGGGTGCTGCTGGCGGCCTTGCAGGATTACGTGGTGGCCGGGTTCCATGCACAGGGCAATGCTGCTCTGCTCATTCATCTGTTCTGCTCATGGACTATTGGTGCCTTCCTGTTTGTCGGCATGTTGTTTGTAGCCAACGCGGCGTTCAATAATCTGGGCTTTCCGCTCTATTCCACCGCCTTCAACTGGGGGCGAGCTACACTGGGCACCGTTCCTTTTGTCTGGTTTGGCAGCCGTTTCGGTCCGGCCGGGGTACAGCTGGGGCACGCGGCAGGCGGTATTGTTTTTGGATCTCTTGCCGTGATTACCGCGTTCAGAGTCACGCGCACACTCAGCAGCCCATGCCCCGCCCATGTTCCGGCGGGACCGGGAGAAGTGCCGGTTTCAGACGTCCCGACCGTGAGTGCGGAAGCCGCCATGGCGGAACTGGACGAGCTGGAAGCGCCGGCCTTTCGTGAGACGGACAGGAGTGAAGACCATGTCAAAACTGACCACTGAAGAACGTAATGCACTGCCGGACGATGCCTTTGCCCTCCCCGGCCGCCGCTACCCGATTCCAGATGCCACGCACGCGCGGGATGCGCTGGCCCGCGCCAGCGAAATGCTGCACCGGGGTAGCCTGACGCAGGATGAATACGACACCATCCACACCAAAGCCGAAGAAGTTCTGCGCCGCGAGCGCATGTAGCTGCCAGCTGGAGGCCAGAGATAGCCTCTGGCCTGAGACCCAAACGCATGGCATCAAGGCCGGATGACTTTCATTTTAGCATCCGGCCCGTCTTTTCATGCTTAATCGCCTGTATGCCCGCGTGTTACGGCACGCAGCCAGCCCCAATGCCCCCTGGTGGCTGGTGGCTCTGGCCTTTGCGGAAGCCAGCTTTTTCCCGCTTCCGCCGGAAACGCTGCTGGTACCCATGGTTCTTTCCCGCAGGGATAAGGCATGGGTTTATGCCGCCCTCTGCACGGTTGCGAGTGTGATCGGCGGCATTCTGGGCTGGGCAATCGGTGCTTTTCTGCTGGAGCATCTGGCTCTGCCGATTGTACATTTTTATCATGCCGAACATACGCTGACAGCCCTGCAGGACAAATTCCGCCAGTGGGGTGTGTGGATTATCCTGCTCAAGGGGCTAACGCCTATTCCTTACAAATTTGTCACCATTGCCAGCGGCATGGCTCATTTTGCCCTGCTGCCTTTTATTGTGGCCAGTCTGGTGACGCGTGGCGTGCGGTTTTTTCTAGTCGCCGGACTTTTATGGAAATTTGGCGCACCGATTCAGGATTTTCTGGAACGCCGCCTGCCTCTGGTAATGGGCGTTTTTGCCGTCCTGCTGGTAGGCGGACTGCTCGCGCTGCGGTATCTGTGACGCCAGATCTCTGCACGGCTGCCGCGCTGCCTCCTGCCTTGCAGGGCAGCCGGTTCCGGCGCAAGACAGCATAAAGAGCAACCTCTACAAACAGATTGCAGGGAGACGATGAGCATGCCAACGCAGATCGCTGTCATTACCGGTGCCGGAGCAGGCATTGGCCGGGCTGCCGCCCGTGCGCTGGGCCGTGCAGGCTTTGACATCGCCCTGCTGGGCCGGAATGAAGACCGGCTGAAAGACGCAGCGGAAGAACTGGCCGCCCATTCCATTCGCACGCTGGTGATCCCGGTAGATGTGGCGGACGCCGACGCAGTTGAGCAGGCTGCCATCCAGATTGAAGCCGAGCTTGGCCCCATTACTGTCTGGGCCAACTGCGCCGGCGCAACGGTGGTTGGGCAAGTTGCCGTGCTGTCCGCCAAGGACATTCAGCGCGCAACGGAAGTCACCTATCTGGGCAGCGTAAACGGCACGCTGGCGGCTTTGAAGCATATGCGTCGCCGTGGGCATGGGGCCATTATCAATCTGGATCTGGCACCTTCTCTGCGGGGTCTGCCTTTGCAGGCCGCTGAGAATGGGGCCCGCTCTGCCCTGCGTGGTTTTTGTGAAAGCCTGCGCCCGGAGCTGCTGCATGATGCAGACCGGATTCGGGTTGTCATGGTGGACCTGCCCGCTATCAACACCCCCCGCTATGGCTGGACTCGTAACCTGACTGGCAAGCGCCTGAAGCCCGTTGGCCCGGTTTATGAACCGGAAGTCGCGGCAGAAGCCATTTGCCGGGCCGCCTTTACCACCAGCCGCTCCATATCCATTGGCCCCAGCACCACGCTGGCCGCCATCTGGCGCATTCTGGGTCCGGGCTGCCGGGAAGCCCGCATGGCGGAGCATGGCTATAAGGCCCAGCTGGAAAAAACCTGTGCGGACAAGAACGCTGCGGATGATCTGTTCAAATCCGCCCCCGGCGCATTTGCCGCGCATGGTGCGTTTGATGAAAAAGCGCGGCGCGTAGACAGCCCCCTGTCCTTCTTTGTGACGTCCAGCGTGCGAGCTGGCCTGTTTGGCGCGGCATTGGCTGCGGGGCTCACAGGCCTGATCACCCACATCCGTAACGGTCGCCGTTAAGGCGCCCACGGAGCGCGAGACCTTAAAGGCACCGCGCTCCTGCGTCCTGCGAAGCTCCATCGTGGCGCTCCCTCGCGCCAGCCATGCTGGTGCCACAAAATGCAGGACAATTCTTACTCGTAAAACGTGCAACCAGCTTTTCGGAGGCCCTGCTTCCAATCAATCTGGAGCCCGAAGGCTGGTTTTCGCATGACTCTTTTCTGGCCTTAAAACAGGAGGCTCCCTAGCGTGATCCCGTCTTTTCTGCGTCGCTCCCTGCTTGTTGCGACCATTTGCGGCGTAAGTGCTGCCGTTCTCTCACCGCTGTCCGCTGAGGCTGCGACCACCACTCTTCGGGGCAACGTGACGTATCGGGAGCGGATGGCTCTTCCCCCGTCTGTTGTGGAAGTCCGCCTGCTTGATATTTCTTTAGCGGATGCGAAAGCCCCCGTTCTGGCCAGAACATCCCTGCGCGCCACGCGGCAGGTGCCTATTCCCTTCACGCTGAAGTTCAACCGCGCCCTGCTGAAAGCCGGCCACAGCTACGCGCTGGAAGCCACCATTTTTGTGGAAGGCCGGCCGTGGTTTATCACCACCACACAGACGCCGGTGCCAGAAGGCAACACGTCTGGCATCACGCTGGTTCTCAGCCGGGCATCCGCCAGTGCAACAGCCAGCCCGATCGGCACATGGAAAGCCGAACGGCTGGGCGATGCGCCGGTGACGGAAAGCAGCAAAGCGCCCACGGTGAGCATTGCGGAAGACGGCACGGTATCGGGCTTTAGCGGCTGCAACCGGGTGCGCAGCAAAGCCACGCTGGATGGCGCAAATATCACCTTTGGCCCCATGCTGACAACGCGCATGGCGTGTCTGCCTCAGGCCATGGCAACGGAGCAGCTGTTTCTGAAGAATATGGACGCCACGCGCGGCTGGCATCTCGCCCCAACCGGCGATGTGCTGGCGCTGGTCGATGCGCAGGACAAACCGACTATTGTATTCCGCCGCCAGTCTGATGACACAAGCGAGGGTGCCTCTAACACGGCAGCGCCGACTTCGGGCACTCCTGCGACCGACACGCACGCTGCGCCTATTACCCCGACACCGCGCTAACGGCTGTTATCTGGCGTGGGCCAAAGCAGCCCACGCCAGACAGGCCGGTGAAAGTCTCAGATCATTTTAGTTGAGTTTGCCGCGGCTGGCCTTCTGGTCACGCCGCATCTGCTCGTGCAGTTGCAGAGCTTTCCCCAGACGGTCCGCATCCTGCGGCGCCAGCACCAGCCCGACCGGACCGTACGCCGGATGCTGGAAAGCCAGCAAAGAACCATCCGTCCGTGCTTCGGGCTGCAAAGCCCAGCGGGTGCGGGTTACGGGTGTAAAGGTTGCCCCTTCAATCGGCGGGATTTCATGGTCCGCCATCATGGTCTGACGCAACCGCCCCAGCACCGTAATCAGGCTGGTCACTTCATCCAGTGAAAGTGGCACTTCAACCGTCGGCTCGTCACCCTGCCCCGGCAGAGTCATCTGAACAGTGGTGTTGTCTTCAGAGAGAGTCAGGTCAATTTTAGAAGACATAAGGCCCCCCTTTATTATGGACTTCACTTTATCAGAGTTCTGAGCAAAGCGCTTACGGTTCTTTTTTGGCCAGATTTAGACCAGGCCACCACCCCAGACCCACCAGCCGGGTTCCGCCTGCGCCAGACGCGCTGCCGCGGCCTGTGCACTCTGCACGGAGGGGAACAGGCCAAAGCAGGTCGCGCCCGATCCACTCATGCGGGACAGCAGGCACTCAGGCAGTCCCTCAATAGCCGACAAAACGGTTTTGACTGGCGGACACACCACGCAGGCCGGGGCTTCAAGACTGTTATCCAGCCGGGTCAGATCCGCCACCATACTCGCGGCATCCGTCCAGCGGGCGGGCAACGGCGCACGCGGTAAGAACGCGCCATCACGCTTGCGGAACACATCCGGGGTGGAGACAGCCTGACCACAATTCACCAGCACCATGCCGCAGGCCGGCAGAACCGGGGCAGCACTCAATTCCTCGCCAATGCCTTCCATACGGGCACTCTGGCTGGCCAGACAGACCGGCACATCCGCGCCCAGCTTTTCCGCCAGTCGCAGCAGCGTGGCGTGATCCACCTGCGCATTCCATGCACGGTTCAGAAGGCGCAGTGCCGCAGCGGCATCCGCCGAGCCACCGCCAATGCCGGACGCCACGGGCAGGTCTTTCTCCAGCACCAGACGACCGCCGCGCACCTGCGCATCAGGGCCGCACGCAGCTTCCAGCGCAGCAGCGGCTTTCATCACCAGATTATCCGGTCCTGCCGCATCGCTCAGTGCTGTCCCAAAGCGCCCCGCCAGCACAAGATGCAGGGCTTCCGGCCCCGGCTCATACCGCAGGCGGTCCCCGGCTCCTGCAAACACCACCAGACTGTCCAGCAGATGGTAGCCGTCAGACCGTTTGCCAGTGACATGCAGATAAAGGTTGATCTTGGCCGGCGCGGCTTCGGTCAGGGTTTTGGTGGTGGGGTCCATCGTGGCTGACGTCACGGCGTGTGCTTTCCTCCGCTTTTGGCAGGGCCGCTCTCGGCCGGAGGGGCGCTCTGCTGCTGTGTGGCTTTATTAATCCCGGCTGCCGAGGCGCGTGCCAGTGCGGCTCGGATCAGGGCTTCATCCGTTGGTTCGGGGTGCAGACCAAGAGCGACGTTCCACTGGTCCACTGCCTCGCTTTGCCGCCCGGCGCGCCAGTAGGCCTCCCCCAGATGGTAATTAACCTCCGGGTCTTCCGGCGTCTGCTCGGCAGCGCGCTCCAGCAGAGCGGTGCCGCCCGCCAGATCTCCCTGCTCTACCTTAACCCACCCCAGACTATCCCGAATGGCGGCATCCTGCGGGTCGAGATCAGCGGCCTTGCGCAGCAGGGCTTCGGCCTCACCCAGATTCTCTTTGCGCTCCACCATGGAATAACCGAGGAAATTGAGCAGCAGCGGTTCATCCGGGGCCATTTTCAAGGCCTGTTGCAGGTCTGCCTTCGCGCGGGGCCAGTCACCTGCTTCATGATACGCTACGGCCCGCAGGAACAGGAGCGACCAGTCCAGCGTCTTGCTGGCTGTCGCCTGCGTCACGGCCTGATTATAGGCCGTAATGGCGCCCTTCCAGTCCTTCTGAGCAGACAAGGTATTGCCTAAGGCCCGCACGGCCAGTCCTTGCCCGCCCGTATCCTGCGCAAGGTGCGTCAGAATCGTGCGCGCTTCATCCAGATGCCCGGTCGAGCCATCCACCAGCGCCAGACGGAAAGCGGCAACGGGGTAGAGCGGGTCTGTTTGCGGGATACGCAGCAAAGTCTCACGCGCGGCAGTCTGATGGCCTTCATCATCCTGAATTTCCGCCAGCATCAGCCGGGCTTCCGCCAGATGCGGGTCCAGCCCCAACGCAAAACCCAGCATCAGACGAGAGGCTTCATCAAACTGATGATCACTCGGACCGGGATGCTGGCTCCGCCCCTGCTGGCGGCCCTGCTGACGCAGGAGAAACGCCGTCAGAACATACGCGCGGGCAATACCGCTCTGCGCGGACGTGACGGGGAAATGGCTGATAGTCGCCTGCAACTGGGCTCCGGCCAGCGCCAGCACCGGGTCCGCCTGAATCATGCCCCGCATGAGCGTACGCGCCTTGTCCTGCTGCCCCTGCGACCAGAGCCATGCGGCCTGAGACCGCGTGAGCAAAAGGTCATAACCCGGCATTATTTTGGCAGCCTGCGCGAACAGGTCTCCCGCACGCGCGGTCTGGCCAGCCGTCTGCGCGATCATAGCGGCGTGCAGCGTATAAAACGGCACCAGCACAGAACCCTGAATGTGAGTGAGAGACGCAATCGCCTCATCCGCATGATGCTGCGCCTGCTGACACCATGCCTGAAGCAGCGGCATAATAAGGTGCGCCATAGGGTCTGCGCCGGCTTGCTGGTAGAAACGGGCTGCTTCCGTCCAGTCACCCCGTGCTGTGGCATCGTTCCCCAGCACCAGCGAGGAAATGATGCTCTGCCCTTCCGGAAGCTTCGCTGTCACGCGCGCCAGCGGCACGGCCTCAGGGTCTCCGGCCAGCACGCTGCGGATAAAGGCCTGTTTCAGAAGGTCCTGATTGGTGGGGTCTGCGGCGGCGGCGGCCCGAAAGGCCCGGGCTGCGTCCAGATCATCCCCCTGATGCGTGGCCACCACGGCAGTGAGGAACGCCCCCGAATCGATGTGGCCGGCCACTGGCAAGGCTTCACTTTTGGTCTGAAGCGGTGTGCCCGGGGCTTTTTCCGGTGGGGCTGTCTGGCTGGTTTCTGCCCCTTTGGGAGCGGCAGCACACGCGCAGGGGGTCAGAACCGAAGCCGATAGCAGCAGGAAAACCGTAGGCAGAAGGCGACAAAACAGCATAATGACCCTATCCAGGAGCGGCAGAGGCCCTAACAGGCCATTGGATACGCCCCGTTCCGTCAAAGACTGGGGAGACATGACATGAACGGCGGATACTTCTCTACCCTGCCCGCAGCCAACCGCCAAACCGGCCCCTCCTTTTTGTGGCAGTTTATCTGATGGACGCCGCTCTGTCTCTTCTGCGCCTGTACGGGGAATGGGGCGTGGATACCGTGGTGGGCGACTCCCCCGTGGACCAGCGCCTCGCCCGCTTAGGAAAAATGCGTTTCCCCGGTGAAGAGCCCGCAATGCGGCGCGCGCCGGATGGTCGTCTGACCGGTGCTCCGGGTCGCGCTGCGCCGCCTGCCCCCTCCGTTTCTGGCCAGACACCCCCACCGTCCACAGAGACCGCACGCCCTCGGGGTTCGGCGGCACAAAGTGGCCCGGCTTTGCTGGCGCAAACACTGGCACAGGCGCGGGCTCTGGCAGCGGCGGCCACCACGCCGGAGGCCTTGCGCTCGGCTGTCGATGGTTTTTCCGCATGCGCTTTGCGCACAACTGCCATGCATACCCTCTTCCCAACCGGCCCCCTTCAGGCCCCGCTGATGATTATCGGGGAAGCCCCGGATGCGGATGAAGACCGGAGCGGCGCAGTCTTCTCCGGCCTGTGTGGTGACCTGCTGGCCCGCATGCTCACCCCGCTGGGGCTGGACCGCCAGACCTTGCTGCTGGCCACGGCCCTGCCCTGGCGGCCACCGGGCGGACGCGCCCCGACTGAAGCCGAACTGAAGCTGTGTCGTCCCTTCCTGGAACGAGCCATTGCCCTGTTTGCCCCCCAGCGTTTGCTGCTGTGCGGGCGGCTTCCGGCCCGGATGCTGCTGGACGCCAAAATGCCCCTACCCCGCAAAAGCTGGGGGCCTGCGGCCATCCCCGGTCTGGCCTCGCCCCTCCCCACCCTTGTCATGCGTCACCCGCTCCAGCTGCGGGCCAGCGCCACCGCCCGCAAGGAAATCTGGCAGGACCTGATGCTTGTTGCACAAACGCTACGGGGTAGTGGCTGAATCCACGCCAGAGCCGGAGGAACATCCTGAAGTCATAACAATAAAGCCGACTCTATTCAGACGACAATTTCCTTATTAAACACAAGTAGTTCCTCTCCTATTCGCCAGCTATTCACACCTGCGTTTTCCCGTTTTCTCAAGCACTCCTCCTGAGTGCTTACAGAGAGTAAACTTGCTTTTTGGCGCAGAACCTCATAGACCCCGCCAGCCATGCGAGCGATAGGACAGATCCCTCATCAAATCGCGGCAAAGGCCTTTATGGCCGGAGCCGCCCTTTTGGCCGGTGCTTCCGTCGTAGCGACGAAAGCCTATGCCAAGCTCCCCGGGACGGGGCAGGACACGCACAGCGAAGAGCTTGCGATGGTCATGCCACGACAGGCGTTTCCGGAAGGGGATGACATTCCCCTCCCAAAGCCGCTCTCCCCGGAAGTCAGCACACAGATCAAGTCCATCTTCCGCCTCCAGCGACAGGGGGCCTTTGCCGAAGCCATCACCAGCACGACCCGGCTTACAGACGCCACGCTGCTGGGTGATATTGAGGCCGACCGCTATCTCAACCCCTCCTACCATCCGGGTGCGACGGAACTGCGGGCCTGGCTGAAGAAATATGTCTCCTATGCTGACGGTGCCGCCATCTGGGCCCGTCTGGCCGCCCTGCCCCAGCATGGGGGGCCGTTGCCGCCCGTACCGGTCTCCACCCATCTGGCGCCGGACCATACCAGCATCCCGGCTGACCCGCTGACGCTGGACTTTACCCGTAACCCGCTGCTGGATCGCACCCTGCGCGAACGCACCGGCTGGGGCCTGAAGGGCGTGCACAGCGCCCTTCATCTGATTACCGCCACACCGGGCATGACGCCCGCCTACGCCGCCCAGCTTCAGGCAGAAACCGCTCAGGCGATGCTCAATGCCGGGGAAACGGATGTGGCGCTGGAAATCAGCCAGACCGCAGTTGAAGGCTCCCGGAACAAAAATGCTCTGGCAGGCTATGTGGCCGGACTGGCCCTGTGGCAGCAGGGGGATTATGAGCAGGCGGCGCCTTTCTTTGAAAAAGCCTCTCACGCCGCAACCGCTACGCCGGAAATGCGCGCCGCGTGTGCCTTCTGGGCCGCTCGCACGCACGAAAAGCTCGGGCAGGACCATGCCCGCCATACCTGGCTCCAGCATGCGGAGGCTTTTCCCACAACCTTTTACGGGCTTCTGGCCACCCGCATTCTGCATCATGCAAGCGCCAGCCATGAGCATGAGCACGACCATGTGCGGAAAGTCAGCTTCTCCCCGCTGGAACCCTCAGGCAAAGCGCCCTCGGCACAGGTTCTGACGGAAATTGATATTGAAGCGGTGGGGGCGACCGATATCGGGCGGCGGGTGTTTGCTCTGCTGCAGGTCGGGGAGCAGGAACGGGCGGAAAACACCATCCGCCGGGCCTGGCCGGACCTGCATGACGTAACACTTGCCCGGTCCTTCCAGCTGGTGGCGGATGCCGCAGGCCTGCATGACCTCTCTGCCGAGATGTCTGAGGCCCTGCAGGCCCACTCCTCGGCACAGGGGCCGGAGCAGCAAAATCTGCCGCTCCCGCTGCTCAAGCCACGCCACGGGTTTATTATGGACCCGGCGCTGGTCTATGCGCTGACCCGGCTGGAATCGAACTTTGACCCGCAGGCCGTCTCCGGTGCCGGGGCGCATGGCCTGATGCAGATCCGCCCGTTGACGGCTGATTTTGTGACAAGCCCGCCCAATACGCTGAACCACCGGTTTGAAAACGCGACCAGTGACCTGCATGACCCCAGCCTGAATCTGGAAATCGGGCAGCGTTATGTGCAGTATCTGGCCGACCTGACGCGCCATAACGCCCACACGCCTTTGCGTGGTGGCGATATGATCCGCCTTCTGGCCAGCTACAATGCTGGCCCCACGGCGCTGGCCCGGTGGGAAAAAGCGGCCTCCTCCTCGGATGACCCGCTACTGTTCATGGAACTGATCCCCAACACGGAAACGCGGGATTACGTCCATCGGGCGCTCTCATACCTGTGGATCTATGCTGCCAAGCTGAAACTGCCGACCCCCTCCCTCACCGCACTGGCACGGAATGAATGGCCGGATTTTGCGGACGAGCAGGCTCTGGCACACACCATTAATACGCGGGTTCTGCATTAGTCAGACAATGCAGGACTGGGGTTTAGCAGGACCGTAAAGCCTGCGTTTCCCGAATGAGGGTGTGAATAAATGAGAGTTTGTTCACCACACCCTGCGTGAGCACAAACGGGTAAAAATCAGGCAACCCCATGGAGCGGTTCAGGCTGTTGACCGCATAAGTCAGCGGCAGCCATGCCTGCATGATCTCATCAAAAGAGGCCTCCGTATAAGGGTCTCCATGCTGCGGAGACGATGAGGGCTGTGCCCCGGCCAGAGCCGGATTGATCGAGACTCCATAGGCCCATGCTGTCTCAAGTGTTGAGACAATATGGAGGTAATGCGCCCATGTTTCCGCAAAATCTTCCCACGGGTGAGACGTGGCGTAAATGCTGACGTGATGCGTCTGCCAGTCCGTCGGGCGCGGGCTGTCATAATAGGTTTGCAGAGCCTGCTGATAATCGGCCCGGTCATCCCCAAACACCGCACGGCAGGCGTCCAGCCGCCCGGCGTCCCGCACCAGCACATTCCAGTAATAATGCCCGACTTCATGCCGGAAATGCCCCAGAAGCGTGCGGTAATATTCTCCCATTTCCACTCGCATCCGCTCACGGCAGGCATCATCCGCCTCACGCAGCGCGATGGTGATCACACCGTTATTATGGCCGGTCATCACCGCAGAAGAGCCGTCTGGCGGGTCATCCAGAAAGTCAAACACCAGACCCCCCAATGGGTCTTCCAGCCGGGTTTTCATGGGCAGTTTCAGGCGCAACAGCGTGTAGAACAAACGATGCTTTGCGACTTCCAGCTTATGCCAGCGTTCCAGATTTTCCGGCTTATCCAGATTGGGGATGATGCGATTAAACCGGCAGGCAAAACAGAAAGACGGATGCCCGGCTTCATTAGGCATCGTCATCCAGTTGCACACGTCATGTGCATGGTTGGCGCAATAGGCCAGTTCCGCCTGACGGATGCGCGGCTCTAAAGGCCGCCACAGGCCCCCCTCGACAGGCTCCAGTGCAGACAACACGGAAAGCCCCGGCAGATACCCGAGCTGATGTTTGCAATGCTCACAGACTGTATTTTCAAAAAACAGAATCTGCTCACAGGACTGACAGGTAAAAAGCCTCATGCTGATCACTCTCTTGCGTCCGGGATCGTAACGCAAGGAAAACCAGTCAATCAGACGCTGTCTGGCATCACCAGACGATCAGTTTGCATGGAGACATCAAACGTGGCTTTGCACTGGTCCAGCAGGCCCGTAACCGGAGCCGCCTGCTCCGGAGCGGGTGTGGCAGCCAGCGGCAGATGGCCCTGTGCTGTCAGCAGCCCGGAAGTGGTATCAAACCCCACCCAGCCGGCACCAGGCAGAAAGGCTTCAGCCCATGCGTGCAGGTCACAGGTTAGGGCCTCTTCGCCCTCCGCCGTCTGGCTGGACTGGATCAGATATCCCGAGACAAACCGGGCGCCAAAGCCGAGATGCCGCAACAGGGCAATCATCAGCCAGGCACTGTCCCGGCAGGAGCCAACCCCACGGGCCAGCGTTTCTTCCGGGCTCCAGACGCCGGGTTCAAGGCGCAACTGATACCCAATGCGGGCGGCCAGAGCGCGATTGAGTGCCACCAGCATATCCAGCGTATCGCGCGGGGCTTTTTCCACCCAGTCCGTCAGAAACGCGTGCAGATGCGGTCCGGCGGGAGGTGTTGCGCGATACAGGGCCAGTTTGGCCTGTTCTTCCGGTGTGTAAAACTGGTGCGGGCAGGCGGGCAGATCTGTCTCAGCCTGCTGAGACCCCGCGATCGCACACGCCTGCTGCTGTTGCTGCATGGCTTGTTGTTGGTACTGCGCTGGTGCGCTTTCTTCACTCAAGGGCGTGGCAAAAACGACAGGCGGCGTCCAGCGACGCGCCGCAGGAGCAAGCGTGAAATCAAACGGGTTTCTGGGTGTCAGATCAGCTTCAAGCCGCACGGTAATGTCAAAATGCGTCACGCGTTCCGCAAAGACTACTTCCGCAACATGATTGCCGAAACCATCCTGATGCCAGCTCTGTTTGCTCGCGACCGGAGCAACCCGTAGGGCATAGGACCGCACCGGTGTTCTGGCCGTGCCGGAAGGGCGAAGGCGGATGGTCTGTGGTCCCAGAAAAACAGGCCGGTCATACCGATACCGGGTCGTGTGGGTCAGCATGACGTGTGAACTCATGGTGGTACGGCCCTGAACACCCTGCTCATGCTGAAACGCCCTGTTCCTCTCCTGCCACAGGACGGGAGAAACCGCTTATGGCGTATGAATGCGTATACGGTATCAGCATTAATCCATGGCAGACCAGCCCCTTGCACATGATATTCCGTTAAAAGAACAAATTTCTGTTTTGCGGCTTGGCAAACGCCTGAAATCCTGCTCGTCTTAAGTAATTAACCGTAACGAAACGGCATGCAGAGGCGCAGGTTTCCGGACCCGCCAGAGTGTCGGACCTCATATCGGGAGTCAGGGTATGAATGACACGCCACTCCATGCACCCGTTCAGGCGGCTGGTATTTTTGCCGCTTATGATGTTCCGGATTTCTTCTGTGAACTCATGAACCGCAAGGATGGCGTCCCCCCAGCTGTGCAGGCTGTAAAGAACCGTTTGGCCCATTTTACGCTGGCGGACCTGCGGCACCGCACAACAGCGGCAGAGGCCCAGCTGTACCGGCTGGGCATTACCTTCACCGTCTATTCAGACCGCGAGGCGATAGACCGTGTGCTGCCGTTTGATGTCATTCCCCGCGTCATCACCGCCGCGGAATGGGACCATATTGAGCGCGGCGTGCAGCAGCGCGTTCAGGCCATTAATCTGTTCCTGCACGATATCTATCATGACCGTGCCATTCTGCGGGACGGGATTATCCCGGCAGACCTCGTTCTGAATAACCCGAATTACTGTGAGGCCATGGTCGGGCTGAACGTGCCCGGTGGCGTGTATGTGCATATTAACGGTACAGACTTAATCCGTGACCAGAACGGGCGTTTTCTGATTCTGGAAGATAATGCCCGGACCCCCTCCGGTGTGTCTTACGTTATTGAAAACCGGCATATGATGTTGCGGCTTATGCCGGATCTGGTTGCCGGTCTGCCGCTCCGCTCCGTAGATGAATATGGGTTGAAACTGCACCAGAGCCTGTGCGAAGTCTCGCCGGAAGGTGTGCTGGACCCGCAGGTCGTTCTGCTTTCTCCCGGTATTTATAATTCCGCGTATTTTGAGCATGTTTTTCTGGCGCGCGAGATGGGCGTGCCACTGGTGGAAGGTAAGGATCTGGTGGTGGAAAACCACCGTGTGTTCATGCGCACCGTAGCGGGACTGCGGCCTGTCCATGCTATTTATCGCCGCCTGAATGATGAATTTCTGGACCCTCTGGCTTTCAATCCGGATAGCATGCTGGGCGTGCCGGGGCTGGTCGAAGCCTATCGCCGCGGGAATGTCACCATTGCCAATGCACTGGGCACGGGAGTCGCGGATGATAAAGCCGTTTATGCCTATATGCCGCGCATTATCCGCTATTATCTCAATCAGGACCCCATTCTGGACAGTGTCGATACCCATATCTGCGCAGAACCCGAGGGGCTGGCCTATACGCTGGCCAATATAGACAAGCTGGTGATCAAACCCGTTGGTGAGTCCGGTGGCTATGGCCTGCTGATTGGCCCGCATGCCACGCAGGACGAACTGGATGAATTCCGCCGCAGGCTGAAAGAAAACCCCGGCAATTACATTAGCCAGCCGGTCGTCAATCTTTCCGTCTCCCCCACCCTTTGCCCCAACGGTGTGGAAGCACGCCATGTGGACCTGCGCCCCTTTGCGCTGACGGGCCGCTCCACGTGGGTTCTGCCGGGAGGCCTTTCCCGCGTGGCGCTGCGGAAAGGCTCACTCGTCGTCAATTCGTCACAGGGGGGTGGCTCCAAAGATACGTGGGTGCTGGCATCATGAGTGAAATTTCCACAGGCCTTTTCCATATGCAGCCGGGGCTGAACAATCTGCTCTCGCGCTACGGCGAGTGCATGATGTGGCTGGCACGCTACATGGAGCGTATTGAAAATCTGGCCCGGCTTCTGGAAGTAACGGAAAGCTTTGTGCGCGGGCCGGATGGTCAGCCGGGGTGGGATACCATTCTGCAGATCCATTCTGATGAGGATTGTTTTTACGCCCGCCATCAGACTGTCACGGAACAGGATGTCATTGCCTTTTACGTGACGGAAAAGGAAAACCCGAACTCCATCAAGGCCATGGCCCATTCCGTGCGGGAAAATGCACGTGCTGTCCGTCCGTTGATTTCAACGGAAATGTGGATGCAGCTCAACGTCTTTACCCGCTGGGTGCTGGACCTGCAGCCCTCCGATATCCGGATGAACAGCCTTTCCGGCCTGTGCAACCGGCTGAAGCAGGAATGCCAAACCCATTTTGGCGTCACCGAAGGTACCTTGTATCGGGATCAGGCATGGCTGTTCTATCTGCTGGGCAAACATCTGGAGCGTAGTGACCAGATTACCCGCCTGATTGATATCCGCTACCATACGCTTCTGCCGGGCCATGAGGCAGTCGGGTCTGAAATTGACATTACCCAATGGGCGTCCATCCTGCGCTCCGCTGCAGCGTATCATGCCTTCCGGCGTTTACAGCCGGTGATGACAACACCTGCCAATGTTGTGGGATTTTTGCTGAAAAATGATGCTTTCCCCCGCTCTTTGACAACAAGCCTGCGCCTGCTGGACAGCACCCTCAGCACCCTTGCCGGGCATGGCAGTCTGCGCCGCCTCTGCTCCCCTATTCAGGAGCGCGTCGCGGAACTGCGCGTCACACTGGCAGACCAGACAGTGGACGACATCATCATCCGTGGGCTGCACGAATATATGCAGTGGATTCAAACCCAGATTTCAAAAATGCAGCAGGAAACTGCGCAGGCCTTCTGGCCTGTTACACCCCATTGCGGCACGCCCCCTGTGCAGGTTCAGCAATAGCCCTCTAAGGTCCGACCGCCGCGTGCTCCACATCAAAATGGCCTGACAGATCCCTCTGTTCAGGCCGTTTGTTCGATAGATTTTTGGTCCTCAGTTTTCGGCCAGAACCTGCCGGCTGGCCCGCACGCGGGAGACGCGGCGGCCTTCCATTTCCAGCACTTCAAACAGCCAGCCGGAATAGACCACCTTATCCCCAATGGCGGGCACGCGACGGAGCAGAGCCAGAATCAGGCCGCCCAGCGTGTGGTAGCTGCCTTCATCCGGCAGGCTCCGCAGGCCGAGGCGGTCTTTCACTTCATCAGCAGACTCCGTGCCGTCCATCAGCAGGACATCATCCTGTGTGGGCGCGTGATGGGCTGCGGTGGTCTGAGAGGCGTCATGACCGCCCTCACCCACAATGGCGTCAAACAGGTCAGACGCTGTCACGACCCCTTCAAACGAGCCGTATTCATCAAACACAAACGCCATGCCCAGAGAAATACTACGCATCCGCTCCAGCATATCCAGCGCTGAAATGCTGTCCGGCACCACCACCATCTGCCGCAGGCCTGCTTCTATGGAGACCGGCATGCCATCCAGCATACGGTCCAGCATGTCCTTGGCCAGAACAACCCCGACCGGGTTATCCACGCCGCCTTCACACACCACCAGACGGGCATAGGTTGTCTGCTTGAGCGCCTTGATCAGCGCGTCACGCCCGGCATGGCGATCAATCCAGTACAACTCATTACGCGGCGTCATGATGGCGCGCACCGGCCTGTCTGCCAGACGTAGCAGGCGCTCGATCATCGTGCGCTCTTCATGCTCCAGCACACCGGAGCGAGCCCCTTCGGCGATATAGGCCTTGAGTTCTTCTTCCGTCAGCGTCTGGCTCACGGCATCGCCAGCCCCCATCAGCTTGAGCACGATGTTGGAAGACTGTCGCAGCACCCACACCACCGGGCGCGTGGCGTGCGCCAGAATTTCCAGCGGCATAGCCAGACGGGCCGCCATTTTTTCGGGCTCACGCAACGCCAGCTGTTTGGGCACCAGTTCACCCAGCACCAGCATGAGAGCCGTAATGGCGATAACCACCAGCACCATGGAGACCTGAGCCGCCACAGGCCGAAGAAAATCGATCTTTTCCAACAGGGGCGTGAGATGCGCTTCAACCTGCACCCCACCGAATGTCCCTTCCAGAATGGACACCAGCGTCATACCGACCTGCACTGTGGGCAGGAAAATCTGCGGGTCTTCCGCCAGACGCATGGCACGGTCTGCGCCCCGCATGCCCTGCTCCCGCAAAATGGCCAGACGCGGCATTCTGACCGAAATCAGAGCCAGTTCCCCCATGGCAAAAACGGCGTTCAGAATAACCAGTAAAAAAATGATAAGAATGGAAGCAGTCATGAAATGCGGTGGCCCTGCGTGACGAAGGAAAATGCACGATAGGGGATGATGGCCCCTGAGGCCAGTACGCGCTGGCCATGCCTGCCAGCGCACATCCCTATGCGGAAAACGAGCTTACACCCCACCTCTTATGCAGGCAGCGTATGCCAGCCAGAGAGACAAATCAGGGGAAAAACAGCCTCAACACCTCGGAGCACCGTACAAAAAAAGAGCGGCCCCTGTGCGGGAGCCGCTCCTTTCATGGAGTCGCAAACTGAGGAAAGACTCAGTCGGCGGCAGTTGCTTCCACCGGCGCTGCTTTGGCCGGAGCTGCGTCGGCATTGGCTGCATCCGTGCGGATCACCTTCACACGCGGTGCCTTGGCAGGCTTGCGGGCGGCGATTTCTTCCATCTGCTCTTCCACCTGCTTGGAGAAGACGTACTGAGCAGGACGCTGGTTGGCGAGGGAGATTTCCGGAGCCATCGGCTTTTCGGTTTCCGGGCCGAACAGAGCGACTTTTGCAATGTGCCAGGGGCGGCGCACGGCATCCATCACAGCGGTGGATTCGTAACCGGAGTGCACCATGCAGTCAGCGCACTTTTCATAGTTGCCGGTGCCGTAATCGTCCCACTTGGTGTCTTCCATCAGCTCATTGAAAGACTTGGCATAACCTTCACCCAGCAGATAACACGGACGCTGCCAGCCAAAGACGTTACGCAGCGGCTTGCCCCAGGGGGTGCAGTGATACTGCTCATTGCCCGCCAGGAAGTTCAGGAACAGCGGAGACTGCGTAAACCGCCATTTCTTGCCCTTGCCCAGACGGAAGATGTCACGGAAGAGCTGCTTGGTTTTCTGACGGTTGAGGAAGTGTTCCTGGTCAGGCGCACGTTCATACGCATAACCCGGAGCCGTCATGATTCCGTCCACGCCCATCGCCATCACTTCATCAAAGAAGGATGCCACGCGCTTGGGGTCTGCCCCGTCAAACAGGGTGCAGTTGATGGAGAGACGGAAGCCGCGTGCCTTGGCCTTTTTGATGGCCGCAACAGCGCGTTCATACACCCCGTCCTGACAGACGGAGGAATCGTGCATGGACTTGTCGCCATCCAGATGCACGTCCCATGAGAAGAACGGAGAGGGTTCATACTCATCCATCTTCTTTTCAAGCAGAAGGGCATTCGTGCACAGATAGACGTATTTTTTCCGGGCGATCAGGCCACGGACAATCTCCGGCATCTCCTTGTGCAGCAGGGGTTCACCCCCGGCCACGGCGATGACGGGTGCGCCTGCTTCCGCATCCGCATCCAGACATTCCTGCACGGTCATGCGCTGGTTGAGAATGGCTGCGGGATAATCGATCTTACCACACCCGGCACATGCCAGATTGCAGCGGAAAAGCGGTTCAAGCATCAGAACCAGCGGATAGCGCTTGCGCCCGGTGATGTGCTGTTTGACGACATAACTGCCGACCCTGACGGCCTGCATTATAGGTACGGCCATAAACCCCCGCTTTGGCGCATCTGAGACGCCTGCATCATAACTGAGTGAGACACTTCATAATCTGTCAAAACGTGACCATGCCGGGCAACCAGCCCCTGCATACCGTGTAACGGCCACCACAGGTGCTGCGCACATAATCACGTATGGAACTGTTCGCCTGCATATAGGTTGGCTCGTTTGTCAAGCTCAAGCCTTTTTCAAAACATGTGGCAAAAAAGACACAATATGTACTTACTTTTAATTGCAGGCTTGCGTTCAGGCCAGAAACATTAAACCAAAACGGCTGATATCGCGATGTGTGAAAATATTTCGCGCGACGTTAAGACACACTGACGGCAACGAAATCCCGCCCAGCCTCCCCGGACGGCATTCCGCTTCCTACAAGAAAAGAAGATGGAAACGATCGCATGGACAGTTCTCACGACAAAAATGCAAAGCCTCGGATTCCCACCCTTGGCCGTTTTCCTGCTCTGGACCGGGTGACCTACCCGTCTGACATGCGGAACCTTTCGGTCGAGCAGCTCAAGCAGATTGCGGACGAGCTGCGGGCCGAGACCATTGACGCCGTCTCCACCACCGGTGGCCATCTGGGCGCCTCTCTGGGCGTGGTGGAACTGACCGTGGCCCTGCATGCGGTGTTCGATACCCCGGCTGACAAGGTGATCTGGGATGTGGGCCATCAGGCCTACCCGTGGCGCATCACCTGCGCGCGGAAGAAGACCCGTCCTACCATGAGCGCAGCGTCATCGCCGTGATCGGGGATGGCTCCATCTCCGCCGGTATGGCGTATGAGGCCATGAACAACGCCGCCGTGGCTGGCCCGGGTGCGGAACGGCTGATCGTCATCCTCAACGATAACGAGATGTCCATCGCCCCGCCGGTCGGCGCGATGTCCAACTACCTCTCCCGCCTGATGTCCTCCCGCAAGTTCATGGGCCTGCGCGAACTGGCCGGGAAAGTCGTCAAGAAGCTGCCTGCCCCGGTGGAACGCACCGCCCGCAAGGCGGATGAGTATGCCCGCGGCATGATTACCGGCGGCACGCTGTTTGAAGAGCTGGGCTTCTATTACGTCGGCCCCGTGGACGGGCATGACCTGCCGCAGCTGGTCGCCATCCTGCGCAACCTGCGCGATACGGATAACGGCCCCATCCTGCTGCATGTGATGACCGAAAAAGGTCACGGCTATCAGCCCGCCGAGAAGGCCGGGGACAAGTATCACGCCGTCGCCAAGTTCAACGTCGTCACCGGTGAGCAGAAAAAAGGCCCTGCCGGACCGCCGTCCTACACCTCCGTGTTTGCTCGCGAACTGGTGCGCCGGGCTGCAACCGACAACAAGATTGCCGCCATCACCGCCGCCATGCCGTCCGGCACCGGGCTGGATGCGTTCGCGAAGAACTATCCTGACCGCTTCTTTGACGTTGGCATTGCCGAGCAGCATGCCGTGACCTTTGCCGCAGGTATGGCGACCGAAGGCCTTCGCCCGTTCTGCGCCATCTACTCCTCCTTCCTGCAGCGCGCCTATGATCAGGTGATGCATGACGTGGTGCTGCAGAAGCTACCCGTCCGCTTCGCCATTGACCGCGCCGGTCTGGTCGGGGCCGACGGAGCGACCCATGCCGGCTCCTTCGACATCGCCTATCTGGGCTGCCTGCCCGGCATGAGCATCATGGCCCCGTCTGACGAAGTCGAGCTGTTGCACATGACGGCAACGGCCACCGAGTTTGATGAAGGCCCGATTGCCCTGCGCTATCCGCGTGGTGGCGGCCTGGGTCTGGAACTGCCGGCAGAAGGTCAGGTTCTGGAAATCGGCAAGGGCCGGATCATCCGGGAGATGGGCCGTCAGGCTGGCGGCGAGAAAGGCGGCATTGCCATCCTCTCGCTCGGCCCAAGGCTGAAGGAAGCCCTGAAAGCGGCCGATCTGCTCACAGCGCAGGGCCTGCCCCCCACCGTAGCCGATGCCCGCTTTGCCAAACCGATTGATACCGCACTGGTAGAAAATCTGGCCCGCAACCATGCCGTGCTGATCACGCTGGAAGAAGGCGCGATTGGCGGGTTTGGCGCGCAGGTGGGCCAGCATCTGGCCAATACCGGCCTGCTGGACCATGTCCGCTTCCGCCCCATGACCCTGCCCGATATCTTCATCGACCATAATACGCAGGACGCCCAGTACGAGCAGGCCGGTCTCACCGCCCCCCACATCGTCAAAACCGCTCTCAGCGCGCTGGGCACAGCAGCTTTGCAGAGCGCAGCCAGGTCGTCGGCGCTGGCGTGGATCAGGCTTTTGATCTGGATGCCGTGCTGCATGCCTCCATTGGCGTGCGCTATCAGGCTCTTGCTCCGGCGGACAAAGCCAAGCTGCTGGCAGCCTTCCGGGACTTTACCATTGCGCGGTATGTGTCCAGCTTCAAACCGGGGACTGACGCCCGATTCACCATGAAGCCGGGCCTTGAAAACTCCCCCGTTGGTGGTAACAAGATCGTGAACACCTATATCGGAGCGGATGACAGCATGCCCGGCACCCCGCTGAGCTACATCATGCACAGCACGCCGTCCGGCTGGAAAATTGTTGATGTACTGCTGGGCGATTCCCGCATCAGTCAGGCTGCCGCCCAGCGTTCCGACTTCAGCTCCACACTCACCTCCGGTGGCGTGTCGGGCCTGATCAATGTCTTGGAACGTAAAGTTAAAACTTTCTCCAACGACTGAGCAGGATAACGAGCGTGATGCGTAGCGGACATACAAACTGCCCGGTCATGGGCCGCACAGCGGCTGGTTTGTAATGTCCGCTTTCTCCATTCTGGCGCTGGCCAGCAGTGGTCTGGCTGCGGCGGGCTGCCTTCAGTCCATTGCCGGGGCCTCCCTGCTGGCGCGCTTCCGCCGCACGGAGCGCCGGCCCGTTACCCTCAAACCCCTGCCGCCGGTAACCGTCCTCAAACCTCTTTACGGGGATGAGCCGTTACTGGAAGAAGCGCTGGAAAGCTTCTGTACGCAGGACTATCCCGAATTCCAGATTCTGTTTGGCGTGCGGGACCATGATGATCCCGCCATCGACATCGTTCATCGCCTGCAGGCGCGGCATCCGCATCTGGACATGCAGCTGATCGTGGACCCGACTGTTCATGGTCTGAACCGCAAGATCAGCAATCTGATGAACATCCTGCCGTATGCCCGGCATGATCTGCTCATCATTTCCGATTCTGACATTCATGTCAGCCCGGATTACATGCTGCATATCGTCAGCGCCCTGCACAAACCCAATACCGGTCTGGTCACCACGCTTTATGCTGGTCTGCCTGCGCATAACACCATTGTGCAGATGCTGGCCGCTTGCCAGATCAATCATAATTTTCTGCCCGGCGTGCTGCTCTCCCGTTATCTGGGCCGGCAGGACTGTCTGGGCGCCACCATGGCGCTGCGGCGCGATGTGCTGGAGGCCGTCGGCGGTCTTGAGGCGCTGCTGCCGCATGTGGCGGATGATGCCCTGCTGGGGCGGCTGGTCCGCCTGCTGGGCAAAGATATCACCATTGCCGACTGCCTGACCTGGACCACCATCGGTGAGCCCAACTTTGCAGAACTGCTCTCCCATGAACTGCGCTGGGGCCGCACGGTCTGCACGCTGGCTCCGGCTGGCTATGGGGCCTCCTCCATTCAGCTCCCGCTGTTCTGGGCCACACTGGCTATCCTGTTTCAGCCCCACGCCCTCTGGCCACTGGTGCTGTTTGGGTGCGTCTGGGCCATCCGGGTTGTTACGGGGCTGGTCATTAACCGCGCCGTAGGCTCGCGCCCCCTCTGGCCGCTGCTGTTGCTGCCGGCGCGGGACTGGCTTTCCGCCGCTATTATGGTGGGCAGCGCCAGTGGTACCCGGGTGGACTGGCGGGGGCAGACCATGCACGTTGCTCCCCACCCGGTCGGGCCTCCTCCGGCCAGCCAATTATCACCGGAAGGCTGAGACGGGTTGTCTCGCCTCTTCCGCAAGAGTAAATCCCTACCCATATTCCTCTGATTAACTCAGATCACATGCCCTGGCAGGACACAGAACAATGATGAGAACCCTCTTTCTCCAGCCTCCGTCCTTTGATGGCTTCGATGGCGGAGCTGGTTCGCGCTATCAGGCAAAGCGCGAAATCAAATCGTTCTGGTATCCGACATGGCTGGCCCAGCCGGCCGCCATGGTGGAAGGCAGCCGCCTGATTGACGCTCCCCCGGCCCGCATGGGCATGGAGCCGATTCT
Source organism: Acetobacter sp. P5B1 (assembly GCF_018811985.1). Classification (NCBI taxonomy): domain Bacteria; kingdom Pseudomonadati; phylum Pseudomonadota; class Alphaproteobacteria; order Acetobacterales; family Acetobacteraceae; genus Acetobacter; species Acetobacter sp. P5B1. The sequence continues at coordinate 59,958 of NZ_JACRVS010000010.1, forward strand.
GGAAGACGTGAAGAACCGCGATCTGGTGATCCTTCACACCTCCACCCCGTCCTTCGCCAAGGACGTTCAGGTCGCCCAGATGCTCAAGGACGCCAACCCGAACCTGAAAATCGGGATGGTTGGGGCCAAGGTTGCCGTACAGCCGGATGAAAGCCTGCTGAAGGGTGCGCCGATCGACTTCGTGGCGCGCAATGAATTCGACTACACCATCAAGGAAATTGCTGAAGGCCGTGACCTGAAGGATGTAGACGGCATTACCTGGCGGAACGAGAAGGGTGAGATCATCACCAATCGTGACCGCGCCATGATTGAAGACATGGACAGCCTGCCCTTCGTGACCGAAGTGTACAAGCGCGATCTGAAGATTGAAGATTACTTCATCGGCTATCTGATGCACCCGTACATTTCCATCTATACGGGCCGTGGCTGTAAATCCCGCTGCACCTTCTGCCTGTGGCCGCAGACAGTGGGTGGCCATCGCTACCGCACACGCAGCCCGGAGCATGTGGCTGCGGAAATCCGTCTGGCGAAGCAGTATTTCCCGCAGGTTAAAGAATTCTTCTTTGATGATGACACCTTCACCGATGACCTGCCCCGTGCAGAAGCTATTGCGCGTGAGCTGGGTAAGCTGGGTGTGACGTGGTCCTGTAACGCCAAGGCCAATGTACCGCGTGAGACGCTGAAAGTCCTGCGTGACAACGGCCTGCGCCTGCTGCTGGTTGGCTATGAAAGCGGGAACCAGCAGATCCTGCACAACATCAAAAAAGGCATGCGTGTTGAAGTCGCGCGGGAGTTCACCAAGAACTGCCACGAGCTCGGCATCAAAATTCACGGCACCTTCATTCTGGGTCTGCCGGGCGAAACGAAGGAAACCATTCAGGAAACCATCAACTTCGCCAAGGAAATTAACCCGCATACGCTACAGGTTTCTCTGGCCGCACCGTACCCCGGCACAGCCCTGCACAAGCAGGCGACGGAAAACGGGTGGCTGGACGAAAGTAATGCGGAACTGATTGACGAAAACGGCGTGCAGATGGCTCCGCTGCACTACCCGCATCTGTCCCACACGGAAATCTTCAACAGCGTGGAAGAATTCTACAAGAAGTTCTACTTCCGCGCGCCGAAGATTGCCTCCATCGTGAGCGAAATGGTCCGTTCCCCGCAGATGATGAAACGTCGCCTGCGTGAAGGTGTGGAGTTCTTCCACTTCCTGCGCGACCGTAACGCCGCCTGATTCTCCCTCATCATGCCTCCGCCCGGCCTTAGCTGCGCGGGGGCAGAGTTTTTTAGCCTATGAAGCGCGCCATAATTTCTGCCGATGATTTCGGCTTGTCGGTTGAAGTCAACGAGGCGATTGAAATCGCTCATCGTGACGGCCTGCTTTCCACAGCCAGTCTGATGGTGGCTGGCCCGGCGGCGGACGACGCCATTGAGCGTGCCAAACGCCTGCCCACTCTGGGCGTCGGCCTGCATCTTGTGGTGATTGAGGGCGCCTCCGTGCTCCCGCACCAGCGCTTGCCGCTTGTCACCGGCCCGAATGGCTGGTTTTCCTCCTCACAACTTGGGCTGGGTGTCGACTATTTCTTCCGCCCGGAAGGCCGCAAGGAACTGGCGGCAGAAATTACTGCGCAGTTTGAAGCCTTTGCCCGCACGGGCCTGCGGCTGGACCATGCCAATGCCCACAAGCACATGCATCTGCACCCCACTGTGGGCCGCATGATGATTGATATTGGCCGCCGCTACGGGCTGCGCGCTGTGCGTGTGCCGCTGGAACCGCCAGAACCGCTATACGCGGCAGGCACCTATACCGATACCCTGGGCGATGCCGCCCTCCGCCGCTGGACAAAGCTGCTCCGCTATCAGGCGCGCTCGGCTGGCATGGCGACCAATGACTGGTGCTTTGGTCTGGCATGGAGCGGCCATATGACGCCGGATCGGGTTGCGGCTTTAGCCGCCCATCTGCCCGAAGGTGTTTCGGAAATCTATTTCCATCCCGCCACCCACAAGAATGCTTTGCTGCAAAAACTGATGCCTACCTATGAGCATGAGGCAGAATTTGATGCCCTCTGTTCCAGTGGGTTCCGCACCGGGCTGGAACAAGCCCATGCCACGCCTTGCGGATGGCAGGACATTTTACCTGTCTGAACACACCCATGTTATAACAACTTGTTATAATATGATATATTTACCACAATTTTCGCAATTTGCAGCTCTCCTCCACTCAAGATCCTGTCATACCTTGCGGAGCGCGTTGACCGGTCCTCTGCTTTCTGATTGTAATTCTGACTGACCAGTTAAATAACAATAAAGAAACGGTCTCCTTATTATGTCAGAATGCCTCTTCCCGCATTCGTTCTGCCAGACGGCATCTTATGCTGTCTTACGGGAAGAACGGATTAAAGGACTGCCCTTTTTTTCTGCCCGCACTCCGGTCAGGCTGGTAGCAACGCTTGCCAGCCGTCAGCTATGGTCCGCAAAAATGGCGTGTCTACAGGTGCCTGCCGGGCACGTATTCCTACGCCAGCTATAAGGCAACGGCAGGCTTGGATGCCTGCGTGCCTGAATGGCTCAGATGCCCGGACATCCTCGGTTTTAGCCGTTTTTGTCCGGTCCATATCCCCCATAAAAATCAAAAAGACTGAATGCGGATATGATCTCACACAGACCACGCTGCCCTACGCCGCGCCGTGCCTCACTGCGTGCCCGGTTCTGTTTTGCCTCAACGCTGGTGGGCCTGCTGGGCCTGAAGGCAGGCGCTCCTCTGGCGTATGCTGCCCCCCTTACCTCGCAAACGCCAGTCGCTCCCGTCTCGGACGTCATCATCAGCCCGAACAGCAAGGCGCGCGCCAATCCACCGATGTCAGACCGTCCTGTGGATGCGGAAGCCATGGGGCCGGAACTCTCGGCAATCCGACGGCCGCCCAATACGCCTATTCCGCCCAGTGGTGTGCCGTTGCTGCCAACCGCAGGCTTTGCAACCATGAGCTTCACGCCTCTGATGCCGTCGGAAGACAAGAACTCCGCCCATCAGATTGAGCTGGACGCACTGCTGCCGAGCGAAGGCCCCTCCGCCCTGCTCCCGCCTCGTCTCGACGCACTACGCGACTCTGACCTGAATGACCCGTACTACGTGCCAACGGCGGGCTCCGGGCACCTGTTGCGGGCTATTGACCCCATGCGGGAATGGTTACGCAAGCGCGGCTTTACCTTCTCCTTCTCCTACAAAGGGGAAGCGATGGGGCTGATGAGCGGCGGCATCGAAAAAGGCATGAGCTACGTGCATGAACTGACGTTGCAGGCCATTTTCGATCTCCAGAAAATGGCCGGGCTGAACGGGTGGTCCGTGCATACACTGGTCATGGAACGCGCCGGGAAGGCCATTCAGAACGGGCGCGTGGGTGAATATTATGTCGCACTGCAGGAGGTCTATAGCCTGTCCGGCAACGTGGCCGCGCATCTGGTGGATTTCTACGCCGAGAAGAAAATGATGCAGAACCGGCTGGACCTCACCTTTGGCCGTATGTCGCTCACCCATGTGTTTGCAACGTCACCGCTGCTCTGCTCCTTCATGGTCACCTGCTCAGCCCCCGTTGGCCTCAAGCAGAATCCTGCCATGAGCGTGTATCCCAAAGCCACATGGGGTGGCCGCCTGCGCTTCCGCCCCACGCGTGATACCGCCGTACAGGTCGGGGCCTATTCCGTCAGTGCGCTGACGGACAACCCCAGCGGCTGGGCATGGGGCGCGGAAAACACGACCGGGCTTTCTCTGCCCATCGAATTCACCTGGCAGCCGTTTTTGACCCGCAACCGTATGCCTGGCCATTACGTGATTGGCTATGCGCATGACACCACGCGCTATGCCGACAAGATCAGCTCGGTTTATCCCGTCAAACTGGCGGATGTCCGGCGCGGCACACGTTCTGCCCCGGCCGACATGATGTGGGTGGAAGCAGACCAGATGGTGTATCGTCTGGGTGGTCGTAACATGATGGCCGGTGGCTATCTGATGGCGGGCTATGTCCACACTACACCCCACGTTGCGAACATTTCTGATCAGGCTTATGGCGGCTTTTCCATGGTCGGCATGATCCCCGGCCGCCTGACGGACCGGTTTGGCGTGCTTTACTCCTGGTATCACGTCAGCCACCGGCGGCGGCTTAGCCAGCAACTGGCGCAGGATGCCGGCCTGCCTCTGGGCTCCAGTATTCATGGCGTGCAGAACAGCTCTCACATTATCGAGGCTTATTACGGCATTGATGCCTTCCCCGGCATCCTGATCCAGCCGGAATTTCAATACATGATCCACCCCGGCGAAACGCACCGTATTCCCAACGCCGCCATGGCGGGGCTGAAGCTGATCGCCAACCTCTGATGAGCCACAAAGACTGAGACCAGAAGCAGGATGCAGGCCTGATACAGACTGCATCCTGCTAGAATACCAGTTTGTGCCGGGAATGCCCCCACCGGACCCTAGGCATGGCAGCATCGCTCTGCTACTCAGCAGGACGAACGTTCATTTCTGCGATCCTGGCATGACTGATACGCCTTCTTCCTCCTCGTCCGGCACCCGACTGTCTCCCAAAGCGGAGACGGCGCGTGCAGAGCGCGCGGCCCGTCAGGCTGCCGCCCTGCGAGCCAACCTGCGCAGACGCAAACAGCAGGCGCGCAGCAGAGAAGAGATGGAAGCCGAGGCCCCCATCAGCCAGCCGGACGCCTCTTCCTCACCTTCCGGGCCGGATGAACGTACGGCCCAACAGACCTCATCCGCTCAAAACGACCCGGATAATGGAGATATGCCACCATGCCAGTGATGCCCGATACATGGATCCGCCGTATGGCGCAGGATCACGGCATGATCGAACCGTTTGTCGAATCCCAGAAGCGCGAAGGCGTGATTTCCTACGGCCTGTCCTCCTACGGCTATGATGCCCGCGTGGCGGATGACTTCCGTATTTTTACGGATGTGAACAACGCCATTGTGGACCCCAAGAACTTCAGCCCCGATGGTTTTGTGTCCCGCAAAGCAGATGAGTGCATCATCCCGCCCAACAGCTTTGTGCTGGCACACACCATTGAATATTTCCGCATCCCGCGGGATGTGCTGGTGGTCTGCCTGGGCAAATCCACCTATGCGCGCTGCGGCATTATTGTGAACGTGACCCCGCTGGAACCGGAATGGGAAGGCCAGGTCACCATCGAGATCAGCAACACCACACCGCTGCCGGCCCGCATTTATGCCAATGAGGGTATCTGCCAGTTCCTGTTCTTCAAGGGTGAAACCCCGTGTGAGACCAGCTACGCAGACCGCTCCGGCAAATATATGGGCCAGCGTGGCGTTGCCACGCCGCGTATGTAAGCCCATGGATCGGTTTATTATTCGGGGTGGTCGCCCCCTGCATGGCGAAATCACCATTGGTGGCGCGAAAAACGCTGGGCTGAAACTGCTGGTTGCTGGTCTGCTGACCTCCGAACGGCTGGTGCTGACCAACGTGCCGCATATTGCCGATATCGCCACCATGCAGGCCCTGCTGCGCCAGCATGGCCTGACCGTGGAAACGGTGGACGGTGACAAGACAAAGCTTTCTGTTGGTGGTGAGATTACCAGCACGGAAGCGCCTTACGATATCGTCTCCAAAATGCGTGCCTCCATTCTGGTGCTCGGCCCCCTGCTGGCCCGCTGCCGGGAAGCCCGCGTCTCCCTGCCCGGTGGCTGCGCCATTGGCACCCGCCCGGTGGATCTGCACCTCAAGGGGCTGGAAACACTCGGCGCCAAGATCACGCTGGAAAACGGCTACATCAACGCCCGCGCACCCAACGGCCTGACGGGTGACCGGATTGTGCTGCCGTTTGCCTCCGTGGGGGCCACCGAAAACCTGATGATGGCTGCCACGCTGGCCCATGGCCGCACGGAAATTGTCAACGCCGCGCGCGAGCCGGAAATGGTGGATCTGGCAGACTGCCTGAACGCCATGGGCGCGCGCATTACCGGCGCTGGCACCGGGCACATCATTATTGATGGTGTCGAAGCTCTGCACGGCGCGGAACACCGCATCATGCCGGACCGGATTGAGTGCGGCACCTATGCCTGCGCCGCGGCCATTACCGGCGGAGACCTCCGCCTTGTAGGCGGCAGCGTGGACCATCTGGGCGCTGTGGTCCGGGCTTTTGAAGAAGCCGGTGTGGAAGTCACGCAGGAAGGTGATGCCATGCGGGTGCGCCGCACCGGTGCGCTACGCGGCATTGATATCATGACGGAACCCTATCCGGGCTTCCCGACCGATATGCAGGCCCAGTTCATGGCGCTGCTCTCCGTGGCGGAAGGTGCGTCCATGATTACGGAAACCATTTTTGAAAACCGGTTCATGCATGTGCCGGAACTCAACCGGATGGGTGCCCGCATTAACGTGCATGGCTCTTCCGCCATTATCCGTGGCGTGCACAGCCTGTCTGGCGCCCCTGTGATGGCGACGGACCTGCGGGCCTCCTTCTCCCTCATTCTGGCAGGCCTTGCCGCGCATGGGGAAACCATCCTCAGCCGCGTCTATCATCTGGACCGTGGCTATGAAGCTGTGGAACGCAAGCTGGCCGCCTGTGGCGCCCAGATTGAACGCGTCAAAGGCTAACCGTCTTTCTGCGAGGCTGGTTGGCATTCTGCCTACAGCCTCGCCGCAGAATTTTCCCTTTCCCGACAAAACACCGCCGCACGGACGCATGCCACGCACCCTTTTTGTCATGGTGTCAGACCGGACAAGACTACGCTGCCCAGCATATCCGAGGCACTTTTGCCCCGCAGGGATACACCACCAAAGGTTACGCCCCGCTCCACGCCTCTCTGAAACAAAGACCCGACTCCCTCCATCCGGATCTCTGCTCCATGTTTAAAGCCGCTCCCAAATTCCTGCTTGGCGCCCTGCTGCTTTTAACCGGCTGTTACAATATCGGATCCCGGCGGCTGGATCAGGATCAGAGTGATTATTCCTTCGCGCTTATCACCGCAGGTAAACGCCAGACGCTGCTGAATATTGTGCGCCTCCGCTATGCCGATACACCGGGCTTTCTGGACACTACACAGCTTATTTCCGGCTATCAGCTACAACGGAGTTTTGCTGTGGGCGTTGGTACAGCAAGCCCCGTCAGGCCGAGCGGCAATGCCGGAATCCAGTTTCAGGAAAGCCCAACCTTTACCTTCCAGCCTGTCACGGGCGATGCCTATGCGCAAAGCTTCCTGCGCCCCATGCCGATTGGCAGCCTGCTCCCACTGGCCATGGGTGGTCTGCCGATTGATGTGCTGTTCCGGCTGGCAGTGCAGTCGGTCAATCTCATCAGCAATGCCGGGTCCATTGGGGGCGATGTTGGACGCGGCTCCCCGGAATTTTTTGAACTCATTCATGACCTGCGCGTGTTGCAGGTTGCCGGGCTGCTCGGCATACAGCTTGAGCATAGCGCGGAAATTCCTGGAAAAACGCCTTCTTTTGACCGGGTTTTCCTAAACGTTTCCTCCACAGACAATCCCATTCTGGCAGAAACTGTTTACGAAACACGCCGCTTTTTCCAGATGAAGCCCAAAGACGAGCGTGTGGAAGTGGTCTACGGCGCAGGCCAGCCGCGCCCGGGGCAGATCCGCATTCTGACCCGCACCATGCTGGGCGCACTGGGGCAGATTGCCTATCAGATTGACGTGCCGCAGGATGATATTACGTCCGGACGTACCCAGCCCAGAATTCAGCTCATTGGGCGTGAGACAAAACCGATTGTGGTTGTGCATGTTGGTAAAACGGTGCCGGACAACACTTTCACCTCTGTCCAGTATGATAAGAAATATTACTATATTTCCGAAAATGACTTTGACAGCAAACTGGCCTTTACAATGCTGCAAATTCTTCTGGAACTTTCCAAAACGACCAAGAGCCCGGGAACGATTGTCACAATTCCCGTCAATGGGTGAGCCAAACAGCGCCTGCCTCCTGAAGCATACCTCATAAAAAAAGCCGGATCAGGACTTCCCCGATCCGGCTTTTTCTAAGCTTCAGGCTGGTGTTATTCCCACCAGACTGACAGGGAGCGCACACCCTGCGCACCACGGATCAGCACGCCCTGAATATCTGCCGTGGCAGACGGGCCAGTCATCAGCACACCGTAGTTTGCCGTATGGAATTCCGGCCGCTCGACATAGGCTGTGTGCATATTGGCTGTCAGATTTTTCTCGGACAGAATAACTACAATATGCTGTGTCAGATGCGCGGCAGAATTCAGGCTGTTCAGCTGGGCTTCACTTAAAAAGATAGATCCCATTTCTGAAATCCCGAACGGGCTGCGCACCACCAGCACATCCGTCGCAGCTGCCTGCTGCGGAGACGTCACATCTTCCAGACGAATGGTGCCTTCAAAATCCGGCACAGCGGAGCAGATGATTTTGGCATCTGGAAAGCGCCGGGCAATGGCCGTTGCCAGCGTATCGCCTTCCTGCGGCAGTAGGATCTGGCCGCCCAGAAGCTGAAGCGCATCTTCAAAACGCGCTTTACCGGCATCCATATCACCCAGCACGGCAACGGGGGGCAGTTCATGCGCAGCAGGGTCCGGGCGGTTGGCCCGGAGCGTTGCCAGAATTGTGTCGCGGGAACTCATCAGGCTTTCCCTCCCTGTGACTCTTTTTTGTCTTTAAGGCGGTTTTTCTTATACCAGCTATGGAAGGTCTGCTTGACCGGATGCGGCAGCTCGCGATGTTTGCCCCACGGGTTCAGCCAGTTATACAGCACAAAGCGCGGCAGGGTGCTCAGAGCGACTTCCGTGCCGTTAATAGCCGTGCGGTACAGGGTCGGCTGGCCCATCAGCTTACCGGCCATATGCATGATTTCCCGTTTCACAAACGGCAGTTCATGATGTTCGGCCAGCACACGACGCCATTTATAAAGCTGCTCGTGAATGTTGATCTTGACCGGGCAGACGTTTGTGCAGCTCCCGTTCATGGTGGAAGCAAACGGAAGCGTGCTGTATTTCCGCTCGTTAAAGGTCGGGTCAATAATCGCGCCAATCGGGCCGGAATAAACGGCACCGTAGGACAGACCACCGGAACGACGATACACCGGGCAGGTGTTCATGCAGGCGCCACAACGAATGCATTTGAGCGACGTCCAGAACTCTTCCATCCCCAGACGCGCAGAGCGGCCATTATCCACCAGCACGATATGCATTTCGCCGCCCTTCTGCGGGCCACGGAAATGCGTGGTGTACTGTGTGATGGGAGACCCCAGCGCACTGCGGGACAGCAGGCGGATAAACACACCCATATCCGCCATGCGGGGCACAATGCGCTCAATCCCCAGAGTGGCAATATGCAGGTTGGGGACGGTAGCGCTCAGATCCGCGTTACCTTCATTGGTGCAGACCACAAAGGTCCCGGTTTCTGCCACCAGGAAGTTACCACCCGTCATCCCGGCATCGGCTGTCAGAATAACCGGGCGGGCGGCCATACGCTGCGATTCCGCCAGAGACTGCGGGCTGTCGTCGTTCGGGTCGGTATTGTAATTTTTGGCAAAAATCTTCGCCACATCTGGCACCAGCTTATGCACGGCGGGCACCACAATATGGCTCGGCATCTGGCCATCAAGCTGCTGAATGCGCTCGCCCAGATCTGTTTCCGTCACGGTCACGCCGCGCGGTTCCAGATAAGCGCGCATGTCGCACTCTTCCGTGACCATGGATTTGCTTTTGATCAGCGACTTTGCGCCATGCTTTTCCAGAATTTCGCCAACAATGCGGTTATGTTCCGCACCATCCGCAGCCCAGTGAACATGAATGCCGTTCTTTTTGGCATTAGCTTCAAACTGCTCCAGATATTCGGGCAGATTGGCCAGCGTATGCTCTTTAATGGCGGACGCCCGGCTGCGCAGCTCCTGCCATTCCGGCAGCAGGTGCATCTGCTGGTCGCGCTTCTGGCGCATGTCCCACAGCCGCTCATCATGGAAGGTCAGATGCGGGGCATCGTCCAGAAATTCTTCCGCCGCTTTGGCGTGATTGACGGGTTTGACCTTCATGACCGCGCTCCATTCAGAATTTCAGCGATATGAATAAAGCGGATAGGCACACCGCCACGTTCTGCACAGCCCTGCTGGTGCATGGTGCAGGACGTATCCGCCGAGACAATATATTCCGCACCGGCCTGATAATGATCCTTGACTTTATCCAGCCCCATACGAGCGGACACAGCCTCTTCCGTTACCGAGAACGTGCCGCCAAAGCCGCAGCATTCATCAGGGCGTTTAGGGGTTGCGAAGGAAATACCCTTAACCTTGGTGAGCAAATCCATCGGCTTGGAGAAATACGGCTCACCCAGTTCGGACATGCTGGCCGTGCGCAGGGCACGCAGGGTGCCGCAGCTGTTATGCAGGCCAACCTTGTGCGGGAATTCGGCCCAGGGGAATTCTTCAACCTTCAGAACATCGTGCAGAAATTCGACCAGCTCAAACGTGTTTTTGCGAACGTGTTTGACCTCTTCCGTCTGGGGGATGGCATCAAAATTATCCCGCACATGGTGTGTGCAACTGCCCGACGGCATGACAATGGCATCATACTTGGCAAAGTTGCGCACAAAGAGGGCTTCTGCTGCGGCGGCGTCCGAATTACAGCCAGAGTTGGCCATGGGCTGACCACAGCAGGTCTGATCCATCGGGTATTCCACGTCCTGCCCCAGCTTTTCCAGCAGTTCCAGCGTGGCAATACCCGCGTTTGGATAAAACGCATCAATATAACACGGAATAAAAAGACCTATTTTCATGCAAACCCCCGACGGTAGAACAGGTTTTCAGCCTGTTGTAATCATGATCTCAACAAGAGAGGGGCCATCGGAAGCCAGCGAAGCCTCAATGGCGGGTGCGATATCAGAAGCGCGTGTCACCCGGCAGGATGGCACACCCATGGATTTCGCCATGGCCTGATAGTCGATACTCGGATTAACAATATCCATGGCCGGATATGTTCCCTCACGTGCAGAAAGGTAATCTTTCTGTTGTCTCATGAAGTTTTTGAGAACGTTATATTCCTGATTGTTCATCACCACGAACGTAACAGGAAGTTTTTCATGCGCGGCGGTCCAGATGGCCTGCGGAGAATAGAGCGCAGCCCCATCCCCCACTAGAGAGACCACGCGGTCCCGGCCCAACCCCAGAGAAGCCCCAACAGCTGCGGGCATCCCCCAGCCAAGAGCACCACCGCGCAAAAAAGAATACTGGCCAGCCCATGAGCTTTCCAGAAACAGTCGCACGTCGGACGAGGTGGCAATCGCCTCATCCACAATCGCCACATCCGGACCAATAGCACGCACAGCCTCCCATGCCGCCACACGCGGCGGGATAGCGGCCTCGTTGCGCCGGGCCTTGGCTTCCGCCACAGCCTCGGCCCGCTGGGCACGCCGTGCCTGCGCCACCTGCTCGGCCTGTACGGCATAATCTGCCTGATGCGGCGTTGCAGCCTTCCGGAGCATCGGCAGCAACGCCTGCAGGGAGGCCTTGATATCCCCCACAACAGAGAGCGGCGTGTTAAAGGTGCGGCCAAGGTCACGCACATCGGACGACATCTGATACACAGAGCAGCCCGGCGGCAGAGCGGGGCCTTCCGTGTAGAGAATGGTGATGAGCGATTTGCCACCGAGTGCGAAAATCGCATCATAGGCGCTTAGACGTTCAGAAATAGCTGTGGCCTGCGTTGGCATATTTCCACACCAGAGCGGATGCGCCGTAGGAAACGGCACACGAGACGGCCAGGATGACCCAAAGACCGGGGCTCCCAGACATTCCGCAACGGCAGCCACTTCTGCTGCGGCATCGGACGCATAGACTTCATCGCCCGCAATCAAGGCAATACGACCCGGCGCGATGCTCGTCAGAGCTTTAGCCAGATCGTCCAGCCCGCCCGCCACAGAGGACCGGTTGATGACGGACGGGGTACCGATATCCACCCCGCTCATTTCTTCCATTACATCCATGGGCAGGGAGAGAAAAACCGGTCCAGCTGGTGCAGCCATGGAGTCGTGAAAGGCGCGACGCAGCAGAACAGGCAACTGGTCCGCATGGGCCACTTCCTGCGCCCATTTTACGGCGGGACGGGCAATCTGCACCAGATCCCCAAACAGGAGCGGATCGGAAATAGTATGGCGGGAATCCTGCTGGCCAGCGGTGACAACCAGCGGCGTCTGGGAAACACTGGCATTCAGCAAATTGCCCATACCATGCCCCAGCCCACCGGCGGTGTGCAGGTTCAGGAAGCCGGGTTTGCGAGCCGCCTGTGCATAGCCATCTGCCATGGCCACCACACTGGCTTCCTGCAGGCCCAGAATATAGGAGACGTTCGGGATTTCCAGCAGGGCATCCATCAGTGGCAATTCGGTTGTGCCCGGATTGCCAAAAATATAGTCGACACCCTCACTGCGCAGAATTTCGAGCAACACAGCTGCCCCGCGCCGCATGCCACTCTGCCCGGCTGCATCAAGCGATGAAATCTGCATTCCGATTATCCTTCTGTTGTGCCCTGCAAAGACCTGTCCGCCTGAACTTTCAGGCAGCATCGCCCTTTATGGCACCCCATCTGTCATCTGGTAACTGCCCCTCAACACCAGAGGGAACAGCGCAGACTCTCTCTGCCAACGGGCACTCACGCCCGGAGGTCCGGCAAAGATGATGATCTTCCTGCATAATCAGCCCTTAATCTGCATATGGCGCTTTCTGTTATAACAGAAAGCGCCACATTAAAACAGTTAGAAACAGATTTCTGCTCTGAAAGTTATCAGGCTGCTGCGGAAGTTTCCCCAAGCTGAGCCAGCGGCTTCATCAGCAGGTGGTTCTGGGAGTAATCAACCGGCACAGCAATCACCACCGGGCCTTCAATATCCATGGCGGCCTTCAGAGCCTTACCAACGCCATCCGCGGATGTGACGGTAATCCCCTTGGCGCCACAGGCTTCTGCATACATGGCGAAGTCGATCGGCCCGAAGTCCACACCGGATCCACGGCCATATTTCTTCTTCTCCTGCATTTCCACCATGTTGTAGGCCTGATCGATCCAGACCATGTGGATCAGGTTACATTTCAGGCGCACAGCTGTTTCCAGTTCCATGCTGGACATCATGAACCCACCATCACCGGAAATGGAAATGACCTTCTGCGCCGGGTTCACCAGACTGGCGGCAATGCCCCACGGCAGGCCGACACCCATGGTCTGCTGACCATTGCTGATCAGAACCTGACGCGCACGGAAGGACAGCAGATACCGCGCCAGCCAGATATGGAACGTGCCCATATCAAGACACAGCGTGACATCCGGTGTGACAATCTGTTCCAGCTCCCGCACAATCTGCAGCGGATGCACCGCCGTGTTGCTCGTGCTGCGGGCATCACGCAGCGCGCCGGAGCGGGCAGCCTTGTAGCCTTCCAGAATGGCTTCCAGTTCCGGCGCACGGGCCAGCTTGCCTGCTTCCTTCGCAAGGGCTTTGACCGTCGGGGGGATTTCACCCACCAGTTCAACAACCGGGACGAAAGCGTTATCGAGTTCAGCCGCAACAATATCAATATTGATGATCTTGCGGGCGTCATTCACGTTCCACAGCCAGGGATCATATTCCACCGGGTTGTAGCCCACGGTCACAACCACATCGGCTTCATGCAGAAGCTGATCACCATGCTGGTTGCGGAACAGCCCAACGCGGCCACCAAAACGGTCCACCAGTTCATGCGAGACCGCACCAGCAGCCTGATAGGTGCCCACAACCGGCACGCCCGTGGTTGCCACAAAAGCACGCACAGCTTCCGCCACATCCGGACGGCTGGCCAGCAGGCCCAGCAGAACTACCGGACGCCTGGCGTTTTTCAGCAGTTTAGCAGCTTCTGCAATCGCCTCCGCTGCAGCGGTACCACTTTTCGGCACAGCACGGTCCGCCAGCACAGGCGCATCAGCCGGCATGGACAGCACATCCATCGGCGTGCTGACAAAAGACGCACCCGGACGGCCACTTTCTGCAAAGCGGAAGGCATTGGCCATGACTTCAGAAATTGCCAGCGGGTTGGTAATTTCCACGCTGTATTTGGTGATCGGCTTGAACAGGCTGACGGTATCCATCGTCTGATGCGTCAGCTTCAGCCGGTCAGCCAGCTTCACCGCACCACCAATGGCCAGAACCGGGTCACCTTCTGAGTTTGCCGTTGCCAGACCTGTCACAAAATTGGACGCACCCGGGCCGGACGTTGCAATTGCCACACCCGCCTTACCTGTCAGACGGCCAAGGCCACCGGCAATAAAGGCTGCGTTCTGTTCGTGCCGTGTCACCACCGTTTCAATGGGGGAATCAACCAGCGCGTCAAACAGACGGTCAACTTTGGCACCGGGAATCCCGAAAACATGGGTTACGCCATGTGCCACAAGATTTTTGACAATAAGCTCCGCACCGCATTGTGCGGCGTGATCAGAAGGCTTGGTCATTTCTTTAAGTCCTGCAAAAAGACCACTGCACACGGGGCGCAGTGGTCAAAAAAAGCTTCAGCCGCCTTCGGCAATCCGAATAGCTTCACTCAGATGCTCAGGATTAAGGTTTGCTTTTGCAAACTGTTCTGTGCGCGGCAGCTGAATTTCAAGATCGGAGATCACGGCAACCTCAAGCTGACCACGCACCAGCCGGTATTCCGTCACGTGACCACCGCGTTTCTGGTCTTCCGTCAGGAAGTGCAGATGGTAGCCCGCCACGTTCACACCCTGCATATAAACCGGGGTGCGGAAGCCGATCATGGTGCCGGTCACGGATTCCATGGTCAGAGTGGGCTGCTTTTTCACAACATCCAGCATATGCGGATAGGGCTTGCACTGGCAGAACACCGTGCGCGTATCGACCCGCTCAAACTGGCCCGTAAAGCGAACGGCACCAAACAGGTTGGGGTTACCCACCAACTGGTCGACCAGCGCTTCAAATGTTTCTTTTGTCTGCGGTGTATCAATATTGAGCGTTTTTTCCGGCTCAAAATATGTCACGCAGGCAAAAGGTGTTTTGAGAGAACCGGGAACCTCGGCAGCCTGCCCTTCCGCACGGAACTGGCGTGCGACACCATCGGTCACAATCATTTCGCCATCCAGAGCGTTGAACGTGCCAAGGCCGAAATTGCCGTGATGCAGCACTTCGTCCAGCGTGGTTTCGCCATCGTACACGGCATCCAGCAGAGCGGCCATGGTGGAGGTCTGGTAAAGACGGTTGGCGACGGGTTTCTTACCCACACCGTTTCCGAGTGCAGAAGACCGAACGTCCATGTCTGCCACCGGGCTGTTCTTCATGCTGCGCACTGTTCCAAACTCATTGTTGCTGATCTCAATGACACAGACGTTATTACAGCGGGATCTAGTCTTCCAATATATATTGAACGCATTATCCATATCCTATAAATATGGCACATGGATATCAGACACCTGCGCTACTTTGTAACCGTGGCTGACCACGGCAGTATTACCCGGGCTGCAGAAGAGCTGGGGATGGAACAGCCGCCCCTCAGCCAGCAGATCAAGCAGCTGGAGCAAAAACTGGGCGTAGCCCTGTTTGAACGGCAGACGCGCGGTGTGAAGCTGACCGAAATTGGCGCGACCCTCCTGCCCCGCGCCCGCACCATTCTGGACCTGCAGGCCCAGTTTCTGGTGACCGCCCACGGTCTGGCCCGGGGTGAGCTGGGACATATCCGGCTGGGGCTGGCCGGGGCTGTGCCGCTTCTGCCGCTTATTCCGCTGGCCATCCGCCGCTTTCGGGAAAGTGCGCCTGATGTCACTCTTTCTCTGGAAGAAAGCAATACGCCTGCTTTATGTGCCGCGTTGCACGACCACAGCACAGATCTCGCCATTATCCGCCCCCCCGTGCCGGACCCGACTCGCCTTTCCGTTTTTCATCTGCTGGATGAGCCCACCGTGATTGCTCTGCCACGCGGGCACCGGCTTGCGCATCATCCTGTTATCAGTCTGGATATGGTCGCCAAGGACCCGCTGATTATCTTCCCGCGTGAACTGGGTCCGGGGTTTCATGACGCCATTCTTTCCGCCTACCAGCTGGCAGGAGTCACACCCCCTATGGGGCAGCAGGCACCACAGATTGCTGGCACTGTGCCTCTGGTTGCAGCAGGGCTGGGCGTGTCTGTTGTGCCCCGCTCGCTCAGCCAGATTCATGCGGGGGGTGTGACATTCCACACCCTGAGCGAACCTGCGCCACGCGCCACACTAGCCGTTGCCATTCGCTCCGGCCAGAACATGCCGCTGGTATCGCGCTTTGTAAAAATTCTTCGTACAGCCTGCCGCAAGTGGGAAAATATGAGCCTTGAAGACCAGTTTCCCGCAGCTGACGTATAATATCTCCGGGCCTTGCCATCCAGCAAAGCCCGGAAAACAAACCTTACAGACCGACAAGTTTCCTGAGAGCCGGTTCCGCCACAATCATCAGTCCACCCGGCGGGAAGCTGGTGCCGGAGAAAGACCCGGAGACATCGGCCGAGCTGTTGATGAGTGTGTCTTCCTGATCAAAAATTGTTTTGTCAGCAGGGGAAAGTTTCTTCTTATGCCCATTGAGGGCATTCAGCCCTGCTCCGGCCATAACTGCAAGGTTATGAGAGGTCGGGATTGCTTCTGAGAGGCCTCGCGCCGTCGCCACCTGCTGGAAAGCAGCATCATTATCCCGCCAGACCTGCATCTGGGCTTTCAGAGCCGGTGCCACGGAATGGTCCCCGGCAACATACTGATCAACCAGCATGCTGAACCGCACAGCGGGGAATGGATCGGGAGATGTGACTTCCCCAATCTCATCCAGTGCATTGTCACGATGGCTGACATAGCGATTCATGACGTAATTGCGCAAAGGTACCGTCGCACTCGCCAGACACTCCACCGGGTCAGCATTGCCGGGTGAGAGCCGCAGCGCCATCCGGTGCGTGTTGGCTTGTGCCTGCAGGCCGGTAATCTGCAATTCCGTGTCCACCACCGCAAGACGACGATACATATCGTTCACATCTCGCACAGAGGCCGGAGACCAGAACCGCTCGGCAATGGCGGCAGCACGCGGCCAGTAACGGGCATCCAGCATCTCGTCCGTGACCAGTTCGGACCACAGAGGCGCTTCCCCGCCCAGAATATACTGCTTCTGCTCGTCTGTCAGAGGGGCCGGAGCGGGTTCTTTGAGGAACGCATTGACCAGATCAGGCCGGCCACCTTTAGCCAGAAGCTTGTCCGCCTGCTCACGCGTGATGCCGTTAGCTGCCGGGTCATAGGGGTCCACCAGATAGTGCTGGGCGGCTGGCTGAAGCAGATCAAGATAATAGCCAGCCGAGACAATCACCGGGTGATGATCAGCTGAAGCAGATGCCAGGAATTTTGAACTTCTCCAGACATCCACAACAACGTCCTTGGGAATAGGTGCTTCACTCACCTCATCCCAGCCGACCATGATTTTACCCTGATCAGCAAGAACCTTCTGAACCTCTGCCGTAAAGTGCGCCTGCAAAGCCTGCGGCGTGGCAAAGCCATTGTCCTTCATATAGGCAACAATTTTCGGATTTTTCATCCACTCTCTGGGGTCCACTTCATCCCCGCCGGAATGGAAGTAGGCATCCGGGAACAGTTTACCCATTTCTGCATACAGTTTGCGGACAAAGCGCAGCGTGCCGGGTATCGTCGGGTCCAGCGCGGCATTGTTCTTGTTTTTAGGCTCAGGATTAACGGGGCTTTGCGCCGCCAGTTCAGGATGCGCCAGCAGGAATGCCAGTGCATGCCCCGGCACGTCAAACTCCGGCACAATACGAATCCCGCGATCAGCCGCGTAAGCCACAAGATCTTTCAAGTCACGCTGCGTATAATACTGGCCGTGCGAGCCTTTTTCCGTCAGCTCCGGAAACTTTTTGCTTTCAACCCGGAACCCTGTGCCATCGCTCAGATGCAGATGCAGCACGTTCATCTTGAGCAATTCCATAGCATCCAGCTGCCGCTGAAGCGTTGAAACCGCCATAAAATGCCGGGATGTATCAATCATGATGCCACGCCAGGGGAAGCGCGGACTATCGGTAATTTCAGCAAACGCCAGCTGCGGCCCGTTCTCGCCGCGTGTCACAAGCTGCGCCAGCGTTGCCAGCCCATGCAGAACCCCATCCGGGCCTTCTGCCGTCAGCGTTACACCGGACGCATTCACTTGCAGACTGTACTTTTCCTTAGCATGGACCGTCAGCGCATCCCGGTCTTCACCCACCTGAATATGCACGGGAATACTGGTAACTGGGCCAGCCAGATCCTTCTGCTGGGGAAGGACGCGTCCGGCAAGTGCATCAATCCGATGTGTAAAACGGTCCGCAGCACGGCTGAGCAGGGCAGACGGTTTCTGGTCCCACAGGATGGTCATGCCGCCATTCAGCGGCAACGCGCCATTAGGTAAAGAGACAGACGCCGGAACTGGCATAAGAGCGGGTGTCGCCGTCGCAACACCGGCAGAGAATGCCACCGGCGCGACACCTTGCGTGGCGGCGTAGGCCGGAGCCACTGCCAGCGTCAGAACAGCGGCGCTGCCCAAAAGCACGCGACGAAATTTTGAAAAACTCTGTTTTGTCATGCTGCGTCCTATTCTTTTGAACAACGGTGCTGCGTTAGCTGGCCGTGCGTCTCTTGTGTTCTGCTCTAGGCAGAAAGAAATGTGCGCAGCTCGGGATCATGCTGCATCTGCCAGAGAATGGCCTCTCGCTGTGTCAGGCGTGAAGCGGCGGCCTCATCCAGCAGCACAAGACAGTGTGGATGGAGTTGCAAAGCAGACCCCGGCACCAGCGCACTGACTGGCCCTTCAATCACCCGCGCCACGATATCGGCCTTTGCTTCTCCCGTGACCACCAGAAGGGCTTCCCGTGCGTCCAGAATGGTGCCGGTTCCCATGGTCAGCGCCCGTGCGGGCACCTGCTCCATATCGTTATTAAACATCCCGGCATTCTGTCTAAGGGTGGCCTGCGCCAGTGTCACCACATGGGTGCGGCTGTTCAGAGCGGAAAGGGGTTCATTAAACCCGATATGGCCGTTCTCCCCCAGCCCCAGCAGCTGGAGGTCAATGCCACCTGCCTGAGCAATCCGGCCTTCGTAAGACTGTGCTTCAGCTTCCACATCCGCAACAGCACCGTCCGGAACATGCGTGTTATCCACTGGAATATTGATCAGCTGGAACAGATGGGTCTGCATATAATAGCGATAGGACTGAGGGTGATCCGCCGTCAGGCCGATATACTCATCCAGATTGAAGGTGGTGACACGGCTGAAATCCAGAGTCTGCTGCTGCGCCGTTTCCGCCAGCTGGGCATAAATAGCTTCCATAGTGCGGCCTGTTGCCAGCCCCAGCACGGATGTCGGTTTGCTTTTAACCTGTTGCGCAAGAACCTGTGCCGCCAGCCGCCTTGTTTGAGCTGCATCGGAACATATGACGATTTTCATAAAAAATCAGTCTCCAACCGAAGTAATCAATGATTTTGGAGCAGACGCACCTGTTTTGGCACGCAGGGCAAGGGCCCATACGGCGATAAACAGATACGCCGGAATGACCAGCGCCATAAAGGCATACAAATTCCCCAGTATGGGGGCAATGTGGACAAAAATCTGCGGCAGCACAGCACCACCAGAATAGGCCATAACCAGAAAAGCGGTTGCCTTTGCGCCATCTGACCCGGCCTCTGCCAGCACAATGGGGAAAAGGGCTGGCAAAATCATGGCGTTGGCAAAACCCAGCAGGGCGACACAGAAAACCGGGATGAGACCGGGCGCCACAAGAGCCACAAGGCAGATGAGAATACCCAGAACACAGCAGGTGAGCATATACGCATCCTGACTGATGAAGCGCGGCACAACAAGCATGCCCGCCAGATAGCCCAGCATCATGGAGGCCAGTGTAAGCGCTGTCAGATATTTGGTAATGTCCAGAGATAACCCAAAAGCATGACCAAACAGGCCAATGGCATCCCCGGCCATCACCTCGACCCCGACATAGAGGAACATGGCGAACACCCCGGTGATCAACCAGCCCGGCTTTGCCTTACGTGTTGGCGCATCCTGCGGGCCCTCGGCATCAAGAGTAATCTCCGGCAACGGTGCGCGCGCCACGAGAATGGCCAGCAGCACCAGCAGCCCCGCCATGACCTGATAGGGCACGTGCACCGCGTGCGTAAACTGCGTGAGAACGGCATCACGCACCGGGCCTGCGGGCGTGTTGCTGATATTGGCCACCACCTGCCCCACATCCGGCATGACAATCAGCGCGAACAGAACCGGGGCGACTATTCCGGCAAATTTGTTGGCAATCCCCATGATGGCAATGCGTTGCGCAGCACGGTCATGGTCACCCAGCAGACTGACGTAAGGATTAACCGTAATTTGCAGGAGAGAAAGACCCGCACCGATGACACTCAGCCCACTCAGAGCCCCTGCATACCAGCGGCCATTAACACATTCCCCAAACAGCAAGGTTCCAGCGGCCATAATAGCAAGCGCGACAACCAGACCCCGCCGTAGGCCAATGCGTCGTGCCAGTAACGTGGCAGGCAGCGGGAACACAAGATAGGCCAGATAAAAGCAGACAGGCACCAAAAAGGACGCCACATCACTCAGATTGAAAGCGATCTGGACAAAGGTGATCAGCGGTCCGTTCAGCCAGGTCACAAAACCGATACTGAAAAACAGGGCTGCCATCATCAGCACGGGCCGCCAGCCATACGCACCTGCCGGACTTGCAATCGGAAACCTCAGCACGCCGCACTCCTTCAGCAACGGGCCGGAGACGAACTCCGGCCCCAATCGACCTGTTTCTCAGGCAAAGCGTTCTGCCCTGCCACGCCTCTTCAGAACCCGGAAGAGACCGAGACCATAGCGGCAAAAACCCCACCCACATAATAGACCGGCGCACTCCCCGCAGCGATAGCCCCTGTGGAGGTCACCTGCGGATGCGCATTGGCCGTGTAGCTTGAACCGGACCGATAGTGGTTATCACCAATATTGGTCAGATTGAGCTGAATCTGCGGATGTTTCAAATAACTAAATGACTTCATGCGATAACCCAGCGTCAGGTTGGACGTGACATAGGCCGGCATTTTTTCATCATTCATGAAGGTAGTATACTGGGTATCCACATAACGCAGATCAAAGTTTCCAAAGAACCGGCCATCATCATAGCTCAGACCAATGGCACCGGTAAATTTAGGAGCCTGCACCGCAATTTTCCCAGCCGTTGGCAAATAACCACTCCCGGTATTGAAGTTGTTATCAAATGTGGAATGCAGGAACTGGCCGGACAGATAGGGGCTGAAGTGATGCCAGCGTGCCAGCCCGAATTCCGCCTGCACGCCGCGGGATGTCTGGCCACCAATGTTAATCGGGGATGCCACCATCATATTCGTGTTGGGAATATACCCCGTAGACGTCACCTGATGGTTGGTCAGGTTGATATTAAACAGAGACATTGAGAAATTATAGAATTTCCCCTGATGCCGATAACCAATTTCCTCACTGATGGAATATTCTGGCTTCAGGCTCTGCGGCTGCATGGTGGCATGGGCAGAATTTGGATCAAAAATCTGCGAATAGGCTTCCACGGATTCCGGTGCACGGAAAGAGGTCGTGCCGTTGATATAAATCTGATCTTTAGGCGTGATCATATAACTCGCAGAAAACTGCGGAAGTGGTTCAAAATAGTTTCCCTGCATTTTATAGGGATCCGCACCCGGCACGAGGTTTGTACCCTGACGGGACACCATAGCAACACGAAACCCTGCGCTCAGGGTCAGCTTGTCATTCAAAAGCTTCTGCGTATCCGCAATAAAGAGCGTATTGACCTGCTGCATGAAGTTCAGGTCATACCCGGTAAGGATTTTACCACCCACACGGATGACGTCCCCAGACCAGCCGCTGCCATCGGCATAGACCGGACGGAAGTCAGAGAGTTCCTCATGCGTGGTATAGGCATACCACCAGCCGAAAGAGAGCGTATTGCTCTTGGAAAGACGCCAGTCGGCGGACACATTCACACCGCCGGTTTTCTGATTCCACGGGTCGCGGCTGGAGGTAAGAATGCTACCATTGACCGGCGTGCCGACATTCAGATCCCCATATTGCTGCGTGCCAAAATATCCACCGGAGGCCGGAATATTTTCGCCGCCCAGAGACGGGCCAAACTGATGCACATAATAGGGCGAAACATGCAGATGCAGGTTATCCGCCAGCGTAAAGTGCATGGGGAGAACAACAAGCTGCTGATTCAGGTTCTGCTGGTTCAGCTTGTAATACGTGGACTCTCCCGGAGCAAAATGTTTGTCGTAGGAGAAGCCAACACCATACTGGTCCCACTGCGCTTTTGTGGGAGAACGCCAGGACGTCGCTGATTGTTTGTTATAAGAGAAGATTGCGGAGATGCTGTTGCCATCACCCCATTCTTTCACAAATTTTGAATCCACATGATACCGGAGCAGCCCACCCGGCCCACGCGCCCCATTGTCATACCCTGTGTGCGAGAAAGAGACATAGCCACGCACGCCGGAATTGCCGATATCCCCGGTATCCAGACGGATAAATTCCTTATTATAGCTGTAAGACCCGCCACCGAGGTCAACAAACCCACCCGCCCGATGCGACGGGTTGAGCGCTGTAGCGGTAATCTGCCCACCCACAGCGTTATAAAACGGCGCATTCAGATCCGGGGCGCCCTGTGAGACCGTGACCGAACCAAGGTTTTCAGAATCAACAAGCGTTGAGGTGTAAGGGGCGTAGTTGATGGGGTCCGCCAGCGGTGCCCCTTCAAACAGATAGCCCATCTGTGTTTCATTCAGTCCGCGGACCTGAAGATGATCCCCCGTCATCCCAAATGGGTCCTGACTGGTGACGGTAACCCCCGGCAAATCTGCAACCAAAGACGTGATGTTTGAAGAGGGAGCCTGCTTGGCAATGAAATCCCGCGTCACACCACTTTGTGAGCGCGGCGCCGTCTGGTGAGGCATCAATCCACCACCGGGCGTGCGATTGGTCACACCGGTTGAAGAGACGGAATGGCTGGTCACAGAAATTTCTTCTGTGCCACCTGTATATTGCCCCAGAACGGAAGAGCTTAACCCATTACCCGAAGAGGATTTTTTCCGTGCCTGAGCAGACGGTTTGGAAACTTTTTTAACCTGACTGCCAGATGACAATGCTGGTGCTGACTGTGCATGCGCTGAGGTGGCCAGAAGCCCCGTCAGCGCAACACAGGAGACTGAAAGCTGACGTAGTGAAAGACGCATGATAACAACCCCCTCCCCGGATCCTGGGAATGCTCACTTCATTCCCAAACAGAAACATAATCCTGCAAACTCCGTTGTTAGTATGCAATGGGGGTTCAAGGAGAACGATTTAATTCATATTGAAAACAAAGCTTTTGCAGCATGTTCTCGTTTTTCGTTGCATAAATGACACATTCCGAAGGCGGTCTGACTCGGTTTCAGACACCACCATGCCCAAATATGAAGTAACGGGCAGCAAGGCTTGCCGCCCCTCGCGCAAAACTATCTGGCTCAAAATCGCGAAAATTGATCATGGTATGGGCATTTGTCCAATGCAGGATGTGAGATTCGGCCTCATATTGCAGGGCATTCCCGTACACGCCGTCTTTCAAAGCCGGGTCAAGCATCACAACCACATGGCTGGGATCGAGCATCTGAATCAGCTGGGCTGTTGCTATCCCCATGGCAGACCCCGCCCTGTGCAGAATACTCAGGGCATCTGAGTGCCCCTCCGCCGCCAGACGTGTCAGATCCATCGTATTGGTGGGCAAACCCGCCTGCCTTGCTGCATTCCCAATCGCGAGAAGTGACGCCACAGTTTCCAGACACCCGCGATTCCCACAGCGGCACGGCAAAGCTTTCTGAGCATCTACTGTGATGGGCGCATGAGAAATTTCACCAGCACCACCCGCATTTCCCCATAACAGGCGGCCATTCACAATATGGGCGCACCCAATGCCATGACTGACAAAAATCATGCTGAAATCCGGACTGCCTTTAAGCGGACCAAAAAGCTGCTCCCCAAGAATCAGCGCCTTGGCATCATTTTCCACCCAGACAGGCAGGCTCGCGCGCTCCGCCAGCATTGCCCCTATCTTGATATTCCGCCACCCCAGCGCCGTACAGGCCAGACAGGTCTGACGGTCTCTGGCGACAAAGCCGGGAAGAGCGAGACCAATGCCAGACAGTGTCCCGCGTTCTTTCCCCAAAGACGCCCGTAAAGTTTTGATCGTTTTGACCAGAAGGGCCACGCAGGCCTCCGGGTCTGCAAGGCGCGGCACTTCAATCCTGTTCAGCGTTGTTCCATGCAGGTCCGTCAGCACAACAACAGCCGGGTCATCCTGTAGGGAAATTCCTATGAACGATGCCGCATTGGCCCGCACAACCAGCGGCACAGAAGGGCGCCCCGCTCCATAAACAGGGTCCTGTTCACTCAGGATTTCCTGATCCAGCAGGTCACGAACCAGTGCCGAAATAGCCGCCTTACTCAGCCCGAGTTCTGCCGCAAGTTCGGTTCGGCTTTTTGCCCCGCTGCGGCTGAGAACGCTGAGAATCTGATAATGGCCTGAAGACAGCATGGTCTGCCCTTTACCTGCAAAAACGAGCGGAAAGATAATTTATGACATGAAACAAGTCCCGCAAACAGGTGGAATGTTATTTACAAACTCCTTTTGAAACATTAACCCGGAAGACTATATGTTTAACGGGGCGCTCTTTTTGCGCATCGTGTTCTCCAGCGCGTTACAATCACGGATGTCCTTATGCTTCTTTGTGCAGACATCGGCGGATCGTTTATCGATTTTGCTCTCGTCCATCCTGATGGCAGACTGGAACAGCGCCACGCCGTGCCAACGCCGACTGACGATGCCGAGACCTTCATTACCGCTCTGCAAACACTCTGCGCACCTTATCCGGGGATGCCGCTGCATATCGCCATTGCCGGCGTGGAAAACCCGGAAACCGGCCATGTGCATGCCGCCAATATTCCCGGCATTTGCACCATACCGCTCAGAGAACAACTCAGCCTGCGCACCCATCGCCCCGTTCGGATCGGGAATGATGCAGACTGTTTCGCTCTGGCCGAAGCACGCTTTGGCGCAGCCAAAGGACACCGTAATGTATTCGGTCTTATTCTGGGCACCGGCATTGGGGGCGGGTTTGTGCTTGACGGGCAGATTGTGCCAGGGCTGGGCGGCATAACCGGAGAGCTTGGCCATGCGCCAGTTGTTATTGCGCCGCCACTCATGAAAGACCCGGATGAGATCCGCGCAACCGTGCCACTGTTCCCCTGTGGATGTGGCCAGTCAGGCTGCCTGGATACCATTGCCGGGGCCCGCTCTCTTGAACGCCTGCATCTCTGGGCTGGCGGGCAGGCTGAAACAAGCCATACCATTCTCAACCTTTGGGAAATGGGTGATGTGCAGGCCACAAAAACCATGTCCGTCTGGATGACCTATACCAGTGCGGCACTGGCCCATATCCTTAACGTGATTGGCAGCACAGTTGTCCCTGTTGCGGGTGGGCTGAGTAATTCCGCTTTGCTTGTTCAGACTCTGGACCGCGCAGTGCGGGACCGTATCCTCTCCCCTACCACTCAGCCCCTCCTCCGGCGTGCCATTCTTGGAAAAGATGCCGGAATTCTTGGTGCTGCCTGTCTTGGCCCGGAGCTTTGTTATGATCCGTGTTGAAATCTGCATAGAAACCCCGCAAGGCATTGAAGCCGCCTATTCAGCCGGAGCGGACAGGCTGGAGCTCTGCGCCTCTCTGGATGTCGGCGGCCTGACCCCCAGCATGGGCCTGATGCAGTATGCCGCCCAGCGCCCCTTGCCTGCCCTCGCCATGATCCGCCCACGTGCCGGGACATTCATTTTTGACGCGGATGAAGCCTCCGTCATGCGGGATGATATCCGTGCGGCGCGCCAGGCCGGTCTGGCGGGCGTTGTTCTGGGTGCACTCAGGCCTGACCGGCATCTGGACCATGAGCTGCTTCTGCGCCTGTCCGACGCATGTGGAGACATGGAGCGCACGCTGCACCGGGCGTTTGATCTGACGCAAGATCCTTTTGCTGAGCTGGAATTTGCAATTTCCGCAGGCTTTACACGTATTCTGACATCCGGCCAGAAGCCCTCAGCACCGGAAGGTGCCGACTGTCTCGCCCGTTTGCAGCAGCAGGCGCGGGGCCGGATTATCATTCTGGCAGGCAGCGGCGTGAAGGCGGACAATGTGGCCCCCCTGATAAGCCAGACGGGTGTTACGGAAGTACACGCCTCCTGCCGCAAACCTGCTATTTCTATCGCAGAGGATGCAGCCTTTGGTTTTGGCTCCCAACCGGTTGTAACAGACCCTGATGCCATTCGCGCCCTGATTACCGCCACACGGCAGACTGAACGGAGCCGCCCCGTATGAACTTGCTCGACCTGACTGTCATGCTGGCCTATCTGGCAGGGATGCCTCTGCTGGCCGTCATGCTGTCCGGTCGGCAATCCTCCACCACCGCTTATCTGGAAGGTGGGCATGATCTGCCATGGTGGGCGCTCTGCTTGTCCATGGTGGCGACAGAAACCTCCACTCTGACGGTCATCAGCGTTCCCGGTGTCGCGTTTGGCAATGGGATGGTGTTTGTCGGGCTGGCGCTGGGCTATCTGTTGGGCCGGGCGATTGTGGCGTGGAAATTTCTCCCACTTTATTGCTCGGGCCGCATGCTGAGCGCTTATGATTATCTGGGACAGCGCTTTGGTTCCCGCCTGCAGCGTGTGGCCTCCGCCACCTTTCTGGGCACACGCGTTCTGGCGGAAGCCGTCCGGTTGTTTGCCGGCATGCTACCCCTGACGGCCATGCTTGCTGCCACGCATATGGCCGTGCCGCATCTGGTACTTCTGACAGGTGTTGTTGGCATCACGCTATTTTATACTTTGTGCGGCGGACTACGCGCTGTGGTTTGGTCAGATGCTATTCAGTTCTGCCTGTATCTGGGGAGCTCGGCTATTTGTGCGGCCCTGCTGATGCACGGCCTGCCAGCAGGCAGCTTCAGCGCCTTGCAGCATGCCGGAAAATTCGCCCTGTTTGCCCATGCCAGTTCCCCTTTTAGCAGCGCCTTCACCCCCCTTGCTGCCCTTGGAGGTGGGACGCTGATGACTCTGGCCTCCCACGGCACAGACCAGTTGATGGTGCAACGTGTGCTGGCAGCCCGCAGCTTGAAAGAAGCCCGCATGGCTCTGATGGGCAGCGCGGTTGGGGTCACGGCTCTGTTCTTTTTGCTGTCTGGGGTTGGTATTTTGCTGTGGCTGTATCATGGTCAGGTGCCGTTACAGGCAACCGGCCTGTCTTCACCAGACGCCATTTTTCCTGACTACATTGTGCACGGATTGCCTGCTGGCCTGCGCGGCCTGATGGTTGCGGCCATTCTGGCGGCTACCATGGGGTCCCTCTCCTCCACCCTGTCCGCCATGACCGCCGCCACTGTAGGGGATTTTTCTTCTTTCTGTGCATGGCTGGGCCGAAAGCTTTCCCTGAGCCAGCTGGGGCTGGCACGTGCCTTTACGGTATTCTGGAGCGTCATTCTTGTTGGCTGCTCCTTGCTGTTTGCACAGGGGAGCCAGTCTGCTGTGCTGCTGGGATTCTCCATCGCAGCTTGCGGCTACGGCCCTATGCTGGGCACGTTTCTGGCTGGCATGGCGATCCCGTCTGCCCGTGCGACGGAACTGATCCCGGCCTTCTGCCTGACCGTGCCGCTCGTGCTGCTGGCCATGGTCAGCCTGCATCCGGGTGGCCACCCTCTGGCCTTTCCCTGGCTGATTCTGACAGGAATTTGTCTGCTGTTTTTCTTTGCGGTCAGCCTGCGTCTGGCTCGCGGTCTCCTGCCCCGTTTTGCACGGAAACCTGACGCATGACCCAACTGCCACGTCGCACTCTGGCTCGCCAAAGCGGCAAGGCCCTGCTTGGGCTTGGTGGTGCCCTGCTTGCCACCCGCATTCCGGCACAGGCCGCCACGCCGCAAGCTGTCACGTCGTGCCAGAAGCCGCCAGCAGGCCGTGTTAAAATTGGGTTTGAGAAACTGCGAGACGGAGGCTATGCGCCTCTTCTGGGCCACAAGGTGGGTGTGATTGCCAATGTGGCCAGCGTGGATAACAGCCTGACATCCATTGTGGATTGTCTGCATCAGGCTCCTTCCGTGCAGTTGCAGGCCATTTTTGGGCCGGAGCACGGATTTCGGGGTTCCATGCGGGAAGGCTTTTCAGAACCGGAAATGCAGGACCCGGATACAGGCTGCACGGTGTATGATATTTACACAAAAACCGGCGACGCTCTGAAAAGTATTCTGAAAAAATCAGGAATTACGCTTCTCGTTTTTGATATTCAGGATACCGGGTCCCGCTTCTACACTTATATCTGGACCCTGTTCGACTGCATGATGGCCTGCGCAGAGTTAGGGCTCCCCCTGCTGGTGCTGGACCGCCCCAATCCTATTTCCGGGCTGGACGCATCTGGCCCGGTTCTGGACCCACGGCTGGCGTCTTTTGTAGGCCGCGCGCCCATTGCCCTGCGCCACGGCATGACGGTGGCGGAACTCGCGCGTCTGTTCAACGCTCTGTTTGTGAAGAAGCAAACGGGGCAGAAGGCCTCTCTCGACATCATCCCGATGGACGGCTGGCAGCGGGACATGTTTTTTGAAGACACCGGCCTGACATGGTGCCCGCCCAGCCCCAACATGCCTACCCCTTTAACGGCATTAGTCTATCCGGGAACCTGCCTGTTTGAAGGCACCAGTTTTTCGGTAGGACGAGGCACCACAATGCCTTTTCTCTATCTGGGGAGTGCCGCCGTGGATGGTCGAATCTGGGCAGAGGCTGCTACAAAAGCCGGATGCGCAGGCACGGCCTTTCGGGATGTGTGGTTCACCTCCCTTGTTGATCCGTTTAAAAACACGCTGCTCCACGGGCTGCACTGCGCAGTGACGGACCGTGCCAGCTTTGACCCGATTGCCACCGGCATGACGCTGCTCAGCACGGGACGTCATTTGGCTGGCTCCTCTTTCTGGCGAAGCACTGGAAAAACCTTTGACCAGCTCAGCGGGAATACGCAAATCCGCACCCTGCTGGATAAGGGAGCAGAAGCTCCTGCTCTGGCAGCACTGTGGGAGAAAGACCTCGCGTCTTTCCGCGCCCTGCGCCAGACATTCTTTTTGTATTAATCACAGGATTTTTGTTGCATGACCCAGCAGGTTGCATCTTCCGCCGGTGTCCCGGCCAAAACCGAAACATATGATTCCCGGTATGAAGCGCTGGACCTCTGGCCGACCGGCACGCTGCTGGACGCCCTGCTGGAAAGCCAGCTTGGGGCCGTGGCCTCTGTCAAAGCCGCACTTCCCGGTATGGAAGAGGCCATTACGGCGGCTCTCCCCCGCCTACAACGTGGTGGGCGGTTGTTTTACGTGGGTGCCGGCACGTCTGGCCGCATTGGCTTGCAGGACGGTGTGGAACTCATTCCCACCTATGGCTGGCCGGAAGACCGGCTGGTTCTGCTGCTGGCAGGCGGTGACGCCGCCCTGTTCCAGCCGGTAGAAGGGGCTGAGGATGATGAAGAGGCCGCCCGCACCGCCATCATAACGCATGAGGCTGACCCGAATGACGTGGTCATTGGCGTCGCCGCCAGTGGTGGCACGCCTTACACCTGTGCGGCCCTGACCTGTGCGCGTGCTGCTGGCAGCCTGACCATTGGCCTCTCCTGCAGTCCGAACACCCGCCTCCTGCGTGATGCGGAACTGGGCCTGCTGATTGAAACCGGGCCGGAAGTGGTCGCCGGTTCCACCCGCATGAAGGCAGGGACCGCGCAGAAAGTGGCGCTCAACATGCTCTCCACTGCGCTGATGATCCGGCTTGGCCATACATGGCGTGGGCAGATGGTCGATATGAAGATCGTCAACGCCAAGCTCGTGCGCCGCGCCCACCGCATGGTGCAGCAGTTGACGGACTGCACGGAAACCGAAGCAAAAGACGCTCTGGAAAAAGCCGAAGGCAGCATCAAGCTTGCCGTTCTGGTCTGTTTTGGCTTTGCCCCGGACGAAGGTCGTGCTCTTTTAAAACAACACGCAGGCAATCTGCGGACTGTGCTGAAAAACCGCTAAACGACGCTTTGGACTAGCCGCTTTTTAAGGCCGCCCGGCCCGATGGTACGGGTGACCTGCGGCAATCGCCTGTGCGCGGTAAATCTGCTCAACCAGCATGATCCGCACCAGCATGTGCGGCCATGTCAGTGTACCGAAGGTCAGTTTGGCGTCGGCCCTCTGGATGACGGATGCATCCAGCCCCTCCGCGCCCCCAATGACAAAACAAAGTGGGCGCCCCAGAGCGGACCAGTCCGCAATGGCTGCGGAAAACGCCAGACTATCAAAGGCGCGTCCGGCTTCATCCAATGCAACCAGAAAAGCCTGATCCGGACAGGCAGCCAGAATGGCCTGAGCTTCCCGTCGCTTGATCTCGTCCGGGCTGCCGCGACCATCGGCCAGCTCTACAATATCAAGCTTGGGGCGAAAGCGTTTAAGATAGCGTGCAACAAGCGCCTGTTCAGATTTGTCCTTCATGCGCCCGACAGCAATCAGCTTCATCCCGCACTTTCCCCTGATGTAAAAAAATTGGGGAAGCAAAGCTGCTTCCCCATTGCATAAGCGCAAATCTTAAACCTGATACGGGATCAGACAGGCGTCACAGCCTCTTCATTCCCGTCATCAAGCTCAGCGCCCCACATTTTTTCCAGACCGTAGAGTTCGCGCGCTTCCGGCTTGAAGATGTGGACCACGATATCGCCCGTATCCAGCAGCACCCAGTCGGACCCGTTTGCGCCTTCAACCAGAACGCGCTTGATGCCGATATCTTTCAGCTTGCGCTCGATATGCTGGGCCATGGCAGAAATCTGACGGTCCGCCACACCGGTGGCAATGACCATGCGGTCTGCAAAAGAAGCACGGCCTGTCAGATCGATAACAACGATGTTCTCGCCTTTATCATCTTCCAGGCTGCTGACGATGATGTCGAGCGACTGTGCTATGATATCCGGAGAGGCGGCCTCACGCTTGACCTTACCCTTAGGCCCGGCTGCGGCGGCTTTTTTACGGACAGACCCCGTGACCTTGGCGGCCCCGGCCAGAGCCGGTTTGGGGGATGCTGTCTTTTTGGTGGCGGCCGTGGAGGACCTGCTGCGCGCAGATGCTTCGGCGGGTGGCTTGCTGGTTATGATCATTCTCCTGAATTTAACGTATTGGGCACGGTGGCATGGCCCGCACCATCCCCAAAGCCGCCCCGCTGACGAATTGATGTTGCAGATATACCGTTTTGTCGCCCCGGAAGAAAAGTCCATACTGGGGGTGAAAGATCGGGCAGCAGACGTGCCTGCCGCGAGGGCAGGCGATAATGCGCCAGATAATGCGCCGCAGCCCCCCGTAAAGCCTGCATATTCTGCCCCGGGCGCGGCATGACGGCCACTGGCACACGATGCAGCAGACGCTTCCACCCTTTCCATTTTGGCAGGGTGACAAAGCCATCCGCCCCGGTCAGCCAGACAAAATGCACATTTGGGAAGCGCATTTGCAGCTTACCCAGCGTATCAAACGTGTAGCGCGTACCGAGTCGGGCTTCGATATCCGTGGCAATCAGCCTGCGTCCATCGGCCAGAGTCGCCGCCGAGGCCAGACGTCTGCCAAAAGGTGCCATCCCCGCCGCCGGCTTGAGCGGATTGCCCGGTGAGACCATGAGCCAGACCTGATCCAGCCCCAGCGCCCCCAACGCACGGCGCGCAATGGTCTGATGCCCCAGATGCGCGGGATTGAAAGACCCACCCAGCAGACCAATCCGCGCAAAGCGACGGTCTCCCCAGGTGGGAATCCTATCCCGGCAGACCATGCCAGGTTTCAGGTCCGCACCTGCCCTGTGCCGATCACCTCGTAACGGAAGGTCGTCAGTTGCTCCACGCCCACTGGCCCACGGGCATGGAAGCGGCCTGTCGCAATGCCGATTTCCGCACCAAAGCCGAACTCGCCACCATCACAGAACTGGGTGGAAGCATTCCACATCACCACCGCACTATCCGTCCCGTTCAGAAAACGGGTTGCGACGGCTTCATCAGACGTAACGATGGCTTCTGTATGGGAAGAACCGTATTTCTGGATATGATCCAGTGCTTCATCCACACCATCCACCACGGCGATGTTCAGCACGGCATCCAGCCATTCCGTGGAAAAATCCTGCTCTGTCGCGGCAGGCAGATCCGGCATAATCGCCCGGGCTTCTGCATCTGCATGGAAGGTGCAGCCGAACTCCGCCAGATCACTTACAATCAGGGGCAGCAGAGAGGGCGCAATCGCAGCATCAATCAGCAGCGTTTCAGTCGCGCCACAAATGCCCACACGCCGCATTTTGGCATTCAGCACAATACGGCGGGCCATGCTCGGGTCCGCAGCAGAATGCACATAGGTGTGGCAGAGACCATCGGCATGCGCCAGAACCGGCACACGCGCTTCCCGCTGCACACGTTCCACCAGAGAACGGCCACCACGGGGAATGAGCAGGTCCACCAGACCCGCAGCCCCCAGCATATCCGCCACATGAACACGGTCTGCATCCGGGGCAATCAGCACGGCATCTTCCGGCAGATCAGCCGCACGCAGGCCAGCCTGAATAGCTGCATGAATAGCCCGCGCACTGTGCAGGCTTTCCGACCCACCGCGCAGCAGCACGGCGTTGCCGGACTTGATGCACAGACCCGCGGCGTCCGCACCCACATTGGGCCGGCTTTCATAAATCACGCCAATCACGCCAACGGGTGTTGCCACACGGCGGAAGCGCAGGCCGTTGGGGCGCGTCCATTCTTCCAGAATTCGACCAACAGGGTCCGGCAAGTCCGCCATTTCCTCAAGCCCAACCGCCATGGCCTCCACCCGCTCGGGGGTAAGGGTCAGGCGGTCACGGAACGCATCGCGCGCCGTAGAGGCTTCCAGATCCTTCGCGTTGGCTTCCAGAATAGCCGGACTGGCCTCACGAATAGCAGCGGCAGCAGCCCACAGGGCCCGGTCCCGCGCGGAGGACGGAGTTTGTGCCAGAGTGCGGGACGCCAGTCTGGCCCGACGCGCCAGGGCTACCATTGGGCCTGGCACAGCCCCGGAAACCGTCTGCTGTGCCACGCCCTGTTGCCCGTCTTCCTGCGCCTTCATGATGGCGTCCTTCATCCCCGTTTCTCTGTTGTCCAAACGCTCTGTGCGGTCTCGCTCAGACGTTAAAGCGGAACAGCAGGACGTCCCCGTCCTTCACCACGTAATCCCGCCCTTCAATCCGTAGGCGACCGGCTTCTTTCGCACCGGCCTCACCCCCGAACTGAATGTAATCATCATAGGCTACTGTTTCACATGCAATGAAGCCGCGTTCAAAATCATTGTGAATTACGGCAGCGGCCTGCGGTGCCTTGGTGCCTTCGGTAATGGTCCAGGCACGGGTTTCCTTCGGCCCCACCGTAAAGTAGGTGCGCAGGCCCAGCAGGCCGTAACCTGCTGCAATCACACGGTCCAGACCGCTATCGCTCAGGCCCAGACCTTCCAGAAACTCGCGGCGTTCTTCATCCGCCAGCTGGCTGACTTCGGCTTCAATCGCGGCGGAAACAATCACCACGGCAGCGCCTTCTTCTGCCGCCTTGGCCTGCACTTTTTTGGAGAAATCATTCCCGGTGGCTGCGGAGTCTTCATCCACATTGCACACATACAGAACCGGCTTGGTGGTCATCAGCTGCAAGCGACGCACAGCCTCTTCCGCCCCGGCCGGAATGGCGGTGCGGGCCGGACGGCCTTCCTTGAGCGCTTCAATCAGCGGTTCGACGACTTCAACCTGCGCCATGGCTTCGGCATCACGGTTCTTGGCGCGCTTTTGCAGGGCAGGCAGACGCTTTTCCAGCGAATCCAGATCCGCCAGCATCAGTTCCGTTTCGATGATTTCCGCATCACGCACGGGGTCCACGCCCCCTTCAACATGCGTAATGTCATCATCTTCAAAGCAACGCAGCACGTGGATAATGGCGTCCACTTCACGGATATTGGCCAGAAACTGGTTGCCCAGCCCTTCCCCGCGGGACGCGCCCCGCACGAGGCCGGCAATATCCACGAATTCCAGACTGGTGGGCACTTCTTTCTGGGATTTACCAACCGTTGCCAGCTTTTCCAGCCGGGGGTCCGGCACGGCCACGCGGCCCACGTTGGGCTCAATGGTGCAGAACGGATAGTTGGCCGCCTGCGCCGTGGCTGTTGCTGTCAGCGCATTGAACAGGGTGGACTTGCCCACATTGGGAAGACCGACAATACCGCAATTAAACCCCATCAGCCTTTACTCCCATCTGGCAACGCAACCTGCGTCATGAATTGATCCGACCGGCCTTCAGCCAGCAGAGGCGCTGCATCTGCCATTTTATCCAGCAGAGGCTCCAGCCAGGTCTGTCGGTCCGTGTCTGTAAAATTTCCAAGCACCCAGCCATGCACGCGCTCCTTGGCACCGGGGTGTCCGATACCAATCCGCACACGCCAGTAGTCCGGAGTGCCAAGCATCTTGTCCATGGAACGCAGGCCGTTATGCCCTGCAGCCCCGCCACCGCGCTTGACCCGCACCTTACCCGGCGCAAGATCCAGCTCGTCATGAAAAGCGGTAATATGGTCGGGCGTAATCTTATAAAACGCCGCGGCTTCCTGCACACTTGTTCCGGAAAGATTCATGTACGTCATGGGGCGCAGCAGCAGCACGCGATGCGTGCCAATCCGGCCTTCCGAAACGAGTCCCTTAAAACGGGTCCGCCATGGAGAAAATCCGTAGCGGCTGGCAATGGCTTCCACTGCCATGAAACCGACATTGTGCCTGTGTCGGCTCATCGAAGACTCGGGATTACCGAGTCCGGCCCAGAGCAACATCACTGGTCCTGCATCTTGGTGAGTTGGGGGCACGTGCTGTGCACATGCCCCCATCCTCTAATTTTCAGAACGTCAGTCTGGCGTTCAGGCAGAAGGAGCTTCTGCTGCTTCGCCTTCTTCAGCTTCGTCAGCTGCATCAACGCTCGGTGCGGCGATCGTGGCGATCACGAAGTTGGGGATGTGCACCAGCGGGGTCACATTTTCCGTGCCCTTAAGGTCTTCCCAACGCACGTTGTCGTTGATGTCCAGTTCGGACAGATCAACCGTGAAGAATTCAGGGATGTGTTCTGCATCCGCTTCAACTTCAACCGTGTGACGCACGATGTTCAGAACGCCGCCGCGCTTGATGCCCGGAGCTTTTTCTTCACCAGAGAAGTGAACGGAGACTTCAACGGTCACTTTCTGACCAGCTGCCAGACGCATGAAGTCGATATGTTCCGGAGAGTCTTTCACCGGGTGCAGCTGGATGTCACGAATCAGGGCGCGTTCGGTACCACCACCGGCAACCTTGATTTCGTAAACGCGTGAGCGCCAGCCGGAAGCCTGAATCCCTTTAACAACAATGCGGGGATCAAGAGCGATCAGAGTCGGTTCTTTTTTACCGCCATAAATCACGCCCGGTACCAGACCAGCACGTCTCGTTGCACGCGCTGCCCCCTTACCAGCCTTCGCGCGCGCCGAAACTTCGATAGATGTAATCTTGGACACGTTGAATTCTCCTAAAAACCAAAACATGC
Organism: Acetobacter sp. P5B1; assembly: GCF_018811985.1. Taxonomy (NCBI): domain Bacteria; kingdom Pseudomonadati; phylum Pseudomonadota; class Alphaproteobacteria; order Acetobacterales; family Acetobacteraceae; genus Acetobacter; species Acetobacter sp. P5B1. The sequence continues at coordinate 95,669 of NZ_JACRVS010000010.1, forward strand.
AGGCCTCCAGGGGTGCCTGCACGGTGCGGTCGCCATACCGGAAAGGGGGGAGAAAAGCAATGCTCCCGACCATTGGGCGGCAGAAAACCCCGCAATTAAGGCTATGACGGACAGAGCCGGAGACGGTATAGAAGCCCCTCCCCGCGCCCGCCAACCCGGACCATGCCGATGTCAGACACGCCGCAGCAATTTGCCAGTGACAATTATGCGGGCATCTGCCCGGAAGCACTGGAAGCCATCACCCGCGCTTCCTCTACCGTCTCCGCCCCCGCCTATGGGGATGATGCCTGGACCCGTCTGGCGGCCGACGCCATCTGCACCCTGTTCGGCACGCAGGCCTCGGTCTTTTTTGTTCTGACGGGCACGGCGGCCAATGCGCTGGCGCTGGCCACGCTCTGCCCGCCGTATTGCAGCGTAATTGCGTCTGACATTGCCCATATCGAAACATCGGAACGCGGTGCGGCCGAATTCTTTTCCGGCGGCAGCAAGCTGCTCACACCCCCCTGCCCGGATGGCAAGCTGACGCCAGACGCCATCCGCCTGTGCCGTCGCAAGGCCAGCAGCCCCCATGCCTCGGAACCTGCTGTGGTCAGCATCACGCAGCCGACGGAAAATGGCTTGGTTTATACGCTGGAAGAAATCCGTGCGCTGGCCGAAGTCTGCAAGGAATGTGGGTTAAAACTGCATATGGACGGGGCCCGGTTCGCCAACGCTGTTGCTGCACTAGGCTGCACACCAGCCGCCATGACGTGGGAAGCAGGCGTGGATGCGCTGAGCTTTGGTGGCACCAAGAACGGTCTGGCCGTGGGCGATGCCGTAGTGTTTTTTGACCGCTCTCTGGCCCGCGGCTTTGCCGAACGCGCCAAGCAGGCCGGGCAACTGGCCTCCAAGATGCGGTTCATCACAGCTCCCTGGCTGAGCATGATCAAAAGCGGTGCGTGGCTGCGGAATGCGGAGCATGCCAATGCCAGCGCCCGCCAGTTCGCACAGGCCATAGAGACTATTCCCGGCGTGCAGCTGGCCTGGCCCGCGCAGTCCAATGCCGTGTTTCTGCTCATGCCCGAGCAGGCCATGAACAGCCTGCGCGCCAGAGGCTGGCGATTCCATACCTTCTTTGGTGCGGCGGCCCGCTTCCTGTTTGCATGGGATGCGCAAAGTGCTGCCATTGAAGCGCTTGCAGCCGATATCCGCGCCTGCATGACACGGCATCCCACGTCTTTTCCTTGACATCTGCGCGGCTCCCCGGCTTCCTCCCGCGCAGTTATAGAAACACAGGCCCTCAATTTCAGGACGAGAGAATGCACCCTTACCGTACCCATAGCTGTTCGGCTCTTCGCGCACAGGATGCCGGCACCACAGCGCGCCTGTCCGGCTGGGTCCACAGCAAACGGGACCACGGCGGCCTGCTGTTTATCGATCTGCGCGACGAAACCGGCATCACCCAGATTGTGATCCCGGCGGGTGACCCGGCCATGGAACTGGCTGAAAACACCCGTGTTGAAAGCGTGATTACGGTCACGGGGGAGGTGGTCCGCCGTGAGGAAGCCACCCGCAATCCGGATCTGGCCACCGGCGATATTGAAGTGCGCGCCCGTGAGTTTGTGGTGCAGTCTTCCGCCGCTGTTCTGCCCCTGCAGGTCGCTGGCCATGAAAACTATCCGGAAGACCTCCGCCTGCGCTATCGCTATATCGACCTGCGCCGCGAGAGCGTGCACCACAACATGCTGCTGCGCGCCCGCGTGATCCAGAGCATGCGCAAGCGGATGACGGATCTGAACTTCATTGAGCTTCAGACCCCCATCCTGACTGCATCCTCCCCGGAAGGCGCACGCGACTTCCTCGTTCCCGCCCGCATGCACCCCGGCAAGTTCTACGCCCTGCCGCAGGCCCCGCAGCAGTTCAAACAGCTGGCAATGGTTGCCGGGTTTGACCGCTACTTCCAGATTGCTCCCTGCTTCCGTGATGAAGCCTCCCGTGCCGATCGCTCTCCGGGTGAGTTCTACCAGCTCGATTTCGAGATGGCCTTCGCCACGCAGGATGAAGTATTCGCGACACTGGAAGACGTGATGTCCGGCCTGTTCACCGAGTTCGGTAATGGCCGGACCGTCAGTCAGGCCCCGTTTGAACGGATCCCCTACGCGCGCGCCATGAAGGTCTATGGCTCCGACAAGCCGGACCTGCGGAACCCGCTGCTGATTTCTGATGTGACGGAAGAGTTCGCTGGCTCCGGCTTTGGTCTGTTTGCCCGCATTGCGGCAGGTGGCGGCGAAATTCGCGCCATTCCGGCCCCCGGTGCTGGAGACAAGCCGCGCGCGTTCTTTGACAAACTGAATAACTGGGCCCGCGAGTCCGGTGCCGGTGGTCTGGGCTACATCATTTTTGAGGCAGAAGGCGGCAAAGGCCCGATTGCCAAGAATCTGGAAGCGGACCGCGTTGAAGCCATTCGCACCAAGCTGGGCCTGAACGCGGGTGATGCCGTGTTCTTTGCCGCTGGCAAAGGTGATGAAGTGGCCAAGTTCTCCGGTCTGGTCCGCACCCGCATTGCGGAAGAGCTGGACCTGATTGAGAAGAACGCCTTCCGCTTCTGCTGGATTACCGACTTCCCGATGTATGAAATGAACGAGGAAACGGGACGCATCGACTTCTCGCACAACCCGTTCTCCATGCCGCAGGGTGGTCTGGAAGCGCTGAACACCAAGGACCCGCTGGAAATCAACGCTTACCAGTATGACATTGTGTGTAACGGCATTGAGCTCTCATCCGGCGCAATCCGTAACCATCTGCCAGACGTGATGATCCGCGCCTTCGAGATTGCCGGTTATCCGGAAAGCGAAGTGGAGGCCCGGTTTGGCGGCATGCTGAACGCCTTCCGTTACGGTGCGCCGCCGCATGGTGGGTCTGCTCCGGGTGTGGACCGTATTGTCATGCTGCTGGCGGATGAGCCGAACATTCGTGAAGTCATCCTGTTCCCGCTGAACCAGCAGGGCGAAGACCTGATGATGGGCGCTCCGGCCACCGTACCGCCGGAACGGCTGAAAGAGCTTTCTCTGGCTCTGGACCTGCCCAAGCCGAAACCGACCGTTAAAAAAGACTGACGCACGTCAGATGCCGCATTCGGGGTGGTTGCGCTCCCGCCCCGGATGCTCTTTTCTCGCAGGCATGACTGCATTCCTCCGCCGCCATGCCCGTCGGGCGTTCAGCCACATTAACCCGACACCCCGACCAGACGGGGGCCGCCCCTTCCGGGCCTATCTGGCCTCGGCGTTTCTTTTAAGCGCCCTGCCCTCCGCCTGCCTTGCAGCAGCACACCCTTCTTCCCCCACACCGGCATCCGCCCCAGCGACCGCCACCAGCACACTGGTTGGCCAGCGGGCGCTCTATGACCTCAGCCTGGCGGAATCCGGCGGCAACACGCTCTCTGCCACGGGCAGCATGACCTATGTGGTGCGCGATACCTGCTCGGCATGGTCCACCCAGCAACATCTGGACATTCAAAGCGCGACCCGCAACGGCGGCGCCGTCAATATGGTGTCCGACTACACCACGCTGGAAAGTAAGGATGGGCGGCATCTGGTATTTCGCACTGTGCAGAAATCCAATGATGCTGTGCTGCAGGTTGTCAGCGGAGAAGCCAATGTCGATGCGCAGGGGCACGGCGTGGTGCAGTATGAGAAGCCGATCAAGAAAACGCTGAAGCTGCCTGAGGGCACGCTGTTCCCCATGGCGCACACCGCCGCCATTCTTGCTGCCGCCCAGCGTGGCGCACCGAATATTGCCCCCTTGCTGTTTGACGGCACCGGCCCCGATGGCGCGCAGGAGACGTACATCACGCTTTTGGGCTGGGGACCGCCAAAAGACCCGGTCACGTCCCCCACTCTGACCAATCAGTCTGCCGGGCGCGTGCATGTGGCGTTCTTCAGCCGCACACCGGACAGCATCTTGCCAGACTACGAGATTGGCATGCGCTATTTTGCAAATGGCGTTTCCGACATGCTGGATATGGATTTTGGCGATTTTCGCATGCGCGGCACCCTCCATAGTTTGACCCTTCCGCCGCGCGCCGCCCACTGCTGACGCCGCGCCCCCTTCGTAAAGCGCGGAAGCACCGCACCACAGGGCCACGCAACGGGCATGGCTGTATGCCCAAAACAGGCTTGTAAGGGAAAAATATCTCGTTTAATTCCGATTGGACGGAAACAACGAGCAAGAGTAAGGTTATGGCACGCCCCAGAACCATCAACCGGGAACGGGTCATGGAGTGTGCGGAGCAGCTAGTCCAGAGAGACGGCGCAATCGCCCTCACGCTCGACGCGGTCGCCCGGGAGGCCGGAATTACCAAAGGCGGGTTGCAATACTGTTTTGGCAGTAAGGACGACCTGATTACGGCCCTGATTGACCGCTGGATTACAGCTTTCGATTCAGAAGTGCAGAAACACACGCCGCCGGACGCCAGTCCTGCTGATAAGGCACGGGCATATGTTCTGGCCTGTGGCCAGCTTGATGATGCAACCCGCACCCGGATTGCCGGCACGCTCATCACCCTTCTGCAATCTCCAGATCATCTCAAAAAAATACGAGACTGGTATGCCAGCTGGCTGACAAACGATGTCTGCCATTCTGATGAAGCACGGCAGATCCGCACAATGATTTTTGCTGCAGAAGGTGCTTTTTTTCTCCGCAGCTTTGGTTTTATCACCATGCCAGACGCAGAATGGCATGCGGCCTTTGCGGATATTCAAAAACTGATGTTGCCGAAAGAGGCAGCCAGACCATCAAAAACCTGAATCGTCCAGACAAGATCTTCTATTTTTTGTAGGTGTTTATAGAATGAATATGCCACTATTCAAAAGTATGGGAAACAGCCTGACCCATACTGTCTCTTCCGCCTGTGAGTGGTTGATCAGCCAGCAAAAGCCCGATGGTCACTGGGTTGGGCCAGTTGGGTCCAATGCCTCCATGGAGGCAGAATGGTGTCTGGCACTGTGGTTTCTTGGTCTGGACGACCATCCGCTGCGCCCGCGTCTGGGCAATGCGCTGCTGCAAACGCAGCGGGACGATGGCGCATGGGGGATTTATCTGGGCGCAGGCAACGGGGACATCAACGCGACGGTTGAAGCCTATGCGGCCTTACGCTCACTCGGCTATGCGGAAGACCATCCCGCTCTGCACAAGGCCAGCACATGGATTGCGCAAAAAGGCGGCCTGAGAAACATCCGGGTTTTCACGCGCTACTGGCTGGCGCTCATCGGGGAATGGCCGTGGGAGAAAACCCCCAACCTACCGCCGGAAATTATCTGGTTCCCCAATAAGTTTGTTTTTTCCATCTATAATTTTGCGCAGTGGGCGCGTGCCACGCTGGTTCCGCTAGCCGTGATATCCGCGCGCCGCCCCAGCCGCCCCCTGCGCCCGCAGGATCGCCTGAATGCGCTCTTCCCTGAAGGGCGTGCGAATTTTGACTATACGCTCCCCAAGAAGGAAGGTCGGGATCTCTGGTCAGATTTCTTTCGCACGACAGATAAAGGCCTGCACTGGCTCCAGTCCAAATTTCTCAAGCGCAATACAATGCGTGAAGCCGCCATCCGCCATATGCTGGAATGGATCATCCGCCATCAGGATGCGGATGGGGGCTGGGGCGGTATTCAGCCACCGTGGGTTTATGGCCTGATGGCTCTGCATGGAGAAGGGTTCCAGTTCCATCACCCCGTCATGGCCAAGGCGCTTGATGCGCTGAATGATCCCGGCTGGCGTCATGATAAAGGCGATGCCTCCTGGATTCAGGCCACGAACAGCCCGGTCTGGGATACCATGCTGGCCATTATGGCTCTGCATGACGCCAAAGCCGAAGAACGCTTCACACCGCAGATGGACAAAGCTCTGGGCTGGCTGCTGGACCGGCAGGTCCGCGTGAAAGGCGACTGGTCCATCAAACTGCCCAATGTGGAACCGGGCGGCTGGGCCTTTGAATATGCCAATGACTTCTACCCGGATACGGACGATACCGCCGTCGCGCTGATCGCCCTCGCCTCCTGCCGCCACAGGCCGGAATGGAAAGAACGCGGCGTTGAAGAGGCCATTGCGCGGGCCGTACGGTGGCTGGTCGGCATGCAGAGCTCCTGCGGCGGCTGGGGGGCTTTTGATAAAGACAATAACAAAACCCTGCTTTCCAAAATCCCGTTCTGTGACTTTGGGGAAGCGCTTGACCCGCCCTCTGTGGATGTGACGGCGCATATTCTGGAAGCCTTCGGGATTCTTGGCCTCCCGCGTGACCTGCCGTGCATTCAACGCGCGTTGGCGTATGTCCGGGCTGAACAGGACCCGCAGGGACCGTGGTTTGGCCGCTGGGGCGTGAATTATGTCTATGGCACCGGGGCTGTTCTGCCTGCTCTGGCTGCCATTGGGGAGGACATGACGCAGCCCTACATCACCAAAGCCTGTGACTGGCTGGTCGCCTACCAGCAGGACGATGGAGGCTGGGGTGAAAGCTGTGCCTCCTATATGGAGGTTTCCTCCATTGGACGCGGTAAAACCACACCGTCTCAGACAGCGTGGGCGCTGATGGGGCTGATTGCCGCTGGCCGTCCACAGGATTATGCCGCGATTGAAAAAGGCTGCCGCTATCTGATTGACCGGCAGGAGCCGGATGGCAGCTGGACGGAAGAAGAATATACCGGCACCGGCTTCCCCGGATACGGCGTTGGTCAGACCATCAAGCTGGATGATCCGGCTTTGTCAAAACGTCTGCTTCAGGGCGCAGAACTCTCAAGAGCGTTCATGCTGCGGTATGACCTGTACCGGCAGTTTTTCCCCATCATGGCGCTTAGTCGGGCAAGCCGCCTGATAACGCCAAACGTCACCACGGAAAAGGCGATTAACGCTGCCAAAAAAAATCTGGCAGAAGCCGTCGCTTAAACTTTCCACAAACAAAAACGGGCAGCATTTTTACAATGCTGCCCGCCTGCAAAGAGTGAATGATCGTTCCGCGTCTTACTGCGCAGCAGGCTGATGCTCCGCCCGTAAAACAGTAATCAGCTCCTGCATTTCCTGCGGATTGCTCTTCAGAATTGCAACATTGGCCGCCTCCGGTGTCGGGACACCGCCCGTCGCCTGCCCCGGCGGCACATTCATCAGGCTGCCGGTCAGACCCACACAGGTCAGGCTCATAACAAATTCGCGTGCCGTGAAACCGTTGGTTTTCAAAATCGGTTCCAGACCCGACACTTTTCCGACCATAGCAATCTGCTCTTCCAGGGACATGCCAAACCGCCCCGGCGGCTGAATATGGGCTGCCTGAATGGATTTAAGCGTAGACGTCAGACGCGGCACCACATTGGACGCCAGTTTGTAGTGCAGAGCGGTCGTCATATCCCGCTGCAAAGTGGTGATCTGCTCCGGGGTCAGGTTGGGACGGGCAGCCGGTGCGCCCTGCGGCTGGGCGGGTGCCTGAGCCGGAGCTGCGGTCTGCGCCAGAGCAGGCTGAGCCAGCACGCTTCCTGCCGTCAGAACTGCGGCCAGAGCGGCCTTCTTCATTCCATGCATAAAAAGACAATCCTTCTTCATATCAGGCTGAAATAGCCCATTCACCTTTGCGCATCAGGGGCACGGCGGTCCCATTTGCATCAATGCCATCGACGTCAATTTCACCAGAGCCGATCATCCAGTCGATATGGATCATGCTGCTATTGGCGCCACGCGCGGCCAGAGCGGCTTCATCCTGCCCGGCCGTATCCAGCATGCATTTGGTGTAAGCCTGGCCCAGTGCGATGTGGCTGGCAGCGTTTTCATCAAACAGCGTGTTCTGGAACAGGATTCCACTCTGCGAGATGGGCGAGGAATGCGGCACGAGGGCCACTTCACCCAGCCGGCGCGCACCTTCATCCGTATCCAGCACGCGAGCCAGAACCTCTTCCCCTTTTGCGGCATGCATCTCGACAATCTTGCCGCCTTCAAACCGCACGCGGATTTCATCAATCAGCGTGCCCTGATGAGAAAGCGGCTTGGTGCTGGACACATGCCCATCCACCTTCAGGCGGTGCGGAGTGGTGAAGACTTCTTCCGTCGGGATATTCGGGTTGCAGATAATGCCATTACCCGCTTTTTCAGACCCGCCAGCCCAGTCATGCCCATCGGCCAGACCCACCATCAGGTCCGTCCCCGGTCCGGTAAAATGCAGTGCGGCGTAACGGGCGTCGTTCAGAAACTTAGCGCGACGATGCAGGTTGGCGTTATGCTCCGCCCAGTCGGCTACCGGGTCAGCCCCCGTCAGACGAGAGGCTGCAAAAATAGCCTGCCACAGACGCGCGACTGCCTGATCTTCCGGCAGATCAGGAAACACCACTTTGGCCCATGCGGGCGTGGCGGTTGCGACGATATTCCAGTTCACATCAAAATTGGTGATGATCTCCATGGCGGGTCGGTTCACACGGGAAGCTGCCCGGCTGGCACGGGAAATATGCTCCGGGTTCTGCCCTGCCAGAAGGGCCGGGTTGCTCCCGGTAATAGCCAGACGCGCGGCCCCGGCACGGAAACCCTCCGTCATGCCGCGCGCCATCCAGTCGGCTGCGGTGTCAAACGTGTCCTCATGCCCAAAGCGGTAGCGGGCCAGAGTGGTTTCTTCATCCGCATAAAAGGTGGTGACGAGCGACGCCCCGGCCTTATAAGCGTGTTCTGTCACGCGCCGCACCAGCGGCACGGCATCCAGCGGCGCGGTGATAATCACCTGCTGCCCCGGCGCCACATTCAGGCCGGTGCGTACAGCCACTTCTCCCAGCCGGTCCAGCATGCGGGCCTGCGTGTTCTCTTCCGGTGCGGCGTTCTGCGCCTGTGACGAACCAGTCATTCCAATCCTTCCCCTACAGGAGCGAGGCATGCATCCCCGCCGTATTCCCGGCCCTGCCGCAGGGACTGTGCTGCGGCCTGACCCTGTTCCTGCTGATCGGATACTGAAGGCGTGCTTTCGTCAACCGTCTGAGCCGCCACGCAACCCTGATCAGGACGCAGGCAGCAGCACAGGCTTGAGAGCAGATGGCAGATAAAGCGGGTGACAGGGGCGGCCATTAACCCCCACTTTCATGCCATACACAGGAATGCCGTGCTGCTGGAGCGTGTGTACAACGGCTGGACCACGATCACGCAGGGCCTTGTGCTGGGGAGAGCCATAGGCGGCGATCACCAGATCCGCCTCGCGCGCCATTTCCAGAAGAGCGGCATCATTCTCCGGCCCGACCGGATCCGGCGTTTCCAGCAGGCGCTTCTGGTCGGTGCAGCGATAGGCAAAGGTATTGCCCACCAGAATGCCGCCATACCCCCATGCGCGGGCATAACGCTGGCATTTGGCCACAGTGCGGTCATCCCCCACTTCCGTTGCAACGGAGGGGTTCATCATCAGCCACATCACGACAGGGCGCGACGCATCCCACACACGTTTAAGCGTGTAACGATAGCACTGGTCCGGGCCGCCATAGGTTGCGGTGCTGACAACATCGTCAGACAAACCAAGCGGGCGGGAATTCCCGACATGATGCGCGTTAAAAAGATCCTGCATGTGCAGCCCCGAACAGTGATGAACAACACGCCTTAATCAAAAGACGGATCACCCGGTTTTAAACAGAAACATCTGTCAGGGAAGATGGAGCCGCACGGTAAGTCAGCATAAAGGGGGAAAAGGCTGCACGAGGCAGCAAGGTCGGGCTCTGCTCTGGCAGGCGGCCCGCCCCGGACTGACGTCATTCCTCAGGAATGACGGTCCGGACACCTGCGTTCGCCTTAATGATGTGGCACAACGCCACAGCAGGCTGACACAGGGAAAACAGACTGAAACGCGTAAAAACGCTCAGGCTGTGCGGTCAGAAAACACAGTAGCCAGCATCAGCATGGCAACAATCGGCAGGAAGGCGAGCATCGGAGCCATCGGGGCAACCTGCATGGCGGCGGACATGGCGTCATTAACAACATGAATAAGCATTATTTATTTTCCTCTGGATTTATCGTGTGGACGGCTAAAACCACACCTCGCTTCCCTTCCGCAACAGGAAAATAAAAGCACCCAGATATTCAGAAAATGCAGAGTTAATCAGTCTGCTTCATACCTAATCTTCCAGTAATCACTCCTAAAAAACACTGTATTTTATCAGCATATCCCGATAATATTTGTAGTATAAAAAACAGGCAGTCGTGATGCGGGGAGGCGTCCCACCCACAGGAGTGGATCATTTTCAAAGCATTTGATTAAATTTCAGGCATAACGATTTCGTGATAAAAAATCGGTGGTTTTCCGGGATTTTTGCTCTTTTTTCGCAAAAAAATTTGCCTTTCCTCTTTCCTTACCCTGCTCACACTCAGGAAAGACGGGGAGTCGCGCCGCATTGTGGTCCACGCCGTATCCCTTGCGTACAACCCATTTTGCGCCCAAGTAGCAGGCTCAACAGTTGTCTTGCGCCCCTATGGACCAGCGATACCGCATCCCTCCTCTGGCTGCCCTGAATGCCTTTGCTGCCTTTGCCCGTACCGGGGGCATTCGGCGTGCAGCTGCGGAACTGCGCGTGGATCACGCTGCCATTAGCCGACATGTGCGCGACCTTGAACAGATGCTCGGCACACCGCTCCGCAACCGCACCACAGGCGGCCTCACACCAGCAGGGCAGACTTATTATAACCAGATCCTTCCTCATCTGGAGGGACTGGCCCGCGCAACCGCAGAAATCCGGCAGCAGACACCCAGCCTGACCGTGACCTGCGTGCACGGCTTTGCATATCACTGGCTGCTTCCACGCCTTGCTGCCTTTCGCCGGACTTATCCGGGGATCGATTTTATGCTGCGGCCGATTGATGCGAACACGGCCTTCCACGCCACCGGCATTGCGGCCGAGACCCATGCAGACATTTGCTATGTACGAGATACCGCCGCAGCCCTCACTCTGCGCGGCCTGTGCAGCGTAGATATTGCGCGGCCTCCCGTTTTTCCGGTGATCTCCCCGGTAGGCCTGGCAGCACTCGGCGGGCAGCCGGAAACCGTGGCGGATCTGCTCCACGCCCCTCTGCTGCAGGAAGAAGATGATGCAGAATGGCGTTTGTGGTTTCAGGCCCAGCATGTGCCGGCCAAAACCATTCCCAGTGCAGGCCGCCTCTGGCAGGCCCATATTACGCTGGCTGCCGCCCGTGCGGGGGAAGGCATTGCCCTGAGCAACCCGTTCCTGCTGGGGGATGATCTGGAAACAGGACGCCTGATCCGCATCCAGCCCACCCGAACGCCCATCCAGAACACGCCCCTCGGCTCCTACGTGCTGCGGACCACAGACAGGGGCTGGGAAAACCGGGGCCTGAGCCTTTTTCGGGACTGGCTGCTGGAACAAATCTCACGAGAGCGACTTGCCTCCTGATATACCTAAGAGGGGTGGTGACCATTCATCACCATGCACGCAAGAAAAAATCGCCTCCCGTGCAGCCTGAAAACCACTTACGACATTGAAACAATTCTGTTCGGGCAGCCGCTTCCGCGCAGCCTTCTTTTTCAGGAGCCAGACGGCATGAGCACCACCAACAAGGACCTTCTGACGCGCCGGGCCAATGCCGTGCCCCGTGGCGTGGCCTCCTCCACCCCCATTTTTGCAGACCGTGCCGAAAATGCGGAACTGTGGGACGTGGAAGGTCGCCGTTATATTGATTTTGGCGGCGGCATTGCGGTGCTGAATGTCGGGCACCGCCACCCGAAGGTTATGGCCGCCGTCAAAGCTCAGCTTGAACGCTTCACGCATACGGCTTTTCAGGTTTCTCCCTACGAATCCTATATTGATCTTGCTGAAAAACTGAACGAACGCGCCCCGTTCTCCGGCCCGGCCAAGACCATTTTCTTCTCAACCGGTGGGGAAGCAACGGAAAACGCCGTAAAAATTGCCCGTGCTGCAACAGGCCGGAATGCCGTCATTGCATTTTGTGGCGGCTTTCATGGCCGCACCCTGCTGGCCTCTGCCATGACGGGAAAAGTGCTGCCTTACAAGGCTCCTTTCGGAACGCTTCCCGGTCAGGTCTATCACATCCCCTTCCCCGACAGTGATGTGAGCGTGGAAGACAGCCTGAAAATGCTGCACTTCCTGTTTGCGGCTGATATTGCCCCTACGCAGGTCGCGGCCATTATTATTGAACCTGTGCAGGGTGAAGGCGGATTCCGTGTCGCCCCGACAGCTTTGCTGAAAGAACTCCGCCGCCTGTGCGATGAACACGGCATCAAACTGATTGCTGATGAAGTGCAGAGTGGCTTTGCCCGTACCGGTAAGATGTTCGGCATTGAACATTCCGGCGTTGAGCCGGATCTGGTCTCGGTTGCGAAATCTCTTGGCGGTGGCCTGCCAATTTCCGGCGTAATTGGCCGTGCAGACCTGATGGATGCAGTCCCGCCCGGCGGCCTTGGTGGCACGTACGCAGGCGCACCACTGGCCTGTGCCGCCGCACTTGCCGTGCTGGACGTGATTGAAGAAGAAAAGCTTCTGGACCGCGCCAATGCCATGGGTGAGCGCCTGCGCACCCGCATTGAAAGCTGGCACAAACGCTCCGACCTCCTGCCCGTCAGCATGCCTCGTGGTCTGGGGGCAATGGTGGCGTTTGATATTCTGGAAACCCATGGGAGCACCGAACAGCGGGCGGGTGCCGCTGGCAAACTCTGCGCTCTGGCCTGTGAAAAAGGGCTGATCCTGCTGGCGTGTGGCGTGAAAGGGGCGACCATCCGTATCCTCACCCCTCTGACCGCCTCTGATGCCCTGCTGGATGAAGGTCTGGACCTGATCGAACAGACGCTGGCAGACGCAGCCAAAGCCTGACGTCGGACAGATCCGCACAGGTTACAAAAAAGGGGATGCGCCAGATCTGGCTGCATCCCCTTTTTTATTGATATGCAAATGGCGTTTTTTCAGAAAAGCCTTTGAATTAGTACGGGCTGCCATAGTTGCCGGTCGGATAGCCCTGCGTTGCCGGGTAACCCGGTGCAACAGGCACCATCGGAGTTGCGGGAACAACGGGAACAGCCGGTGTGACCGCCGTCATGCCTGCATTTACAACACCAGCGATAATGCCCGTGGTGAGCGCTGTCAGAAGGAACTGGTTGCCGTAACGCATCCACTGATACCCACTAGGCGGAGCCCACAGGCCCGGCTGACGCCGCCAGTCATTCACCATCCAGCGGGATTCACGCGGGCCATCATACCGTTCGCCACGCGTCCAGCGGCGGTTCATATCGTAAGCCTGCTGCGGGCCACCACGGCCATTGCCCATGTTAGGACCACGGTTGCCGTGCTGACCGCCACCACCGGGGCCGCCTGCGCCACCGGGCCCGCCATGACCACCCGGCCCACCCTGACCACGCGGATCAGCATAGGACTGGGGTGCTGCTACGGCAAAACACCCGAGAGCCAGAGCAAGGATAAATTTTGTCTTCATAAGAGACCTCATCTGTAACATGACCACTGTTCCGCCGGGGGTGTGGCAAAAGTTTGTCCGGGCTTCATTCTTTTCATTTTTGAAATAATGATAAACCCCTCTTTCCAAACCAGAAATCATCACCTTTATGGAAAAGGCTCATACACGCATGGCCTGTATGAAACGATCCTGATGACAAAGGTTTCCCATGATCAGCCGTTTACGTATTGGCCTTGTCGTACTCAGCCTCAGCATAGCTGGGTGTGCCTCCCATAAAGAAAAAACGGCTGAAACAACTTGCCAGAATACGGCCCCGGCTCACCATCGCGCCTTCCACGGCAGGATAGAGGTTGGAAATGCCATGCAAACAATGTTGCCGGCTGCCCTGGGAGCCATTCCCGGAGCGGGAAATATGGCTGGCGGGTTAGCCGGAATGGGCATGCGGCAGGCCATGAATGGTTTTGGCCCTCACCCTCATCAGCCGCCTCCAGAGAAAACCGATCAGGAAGAACAGCCTGAGGCAACGCGTCCCTCTTTTCCCTGTCAGCCAGAAAAAGACGTCGTCCCAGACCTGAAGGCTGACGATATTAAAATGGAAGAAGCCCGTTAACTAAAAATAGCGATAAGCTGGCAAACTGAACTGCCCGCGCGGGGAGCCTTTTTACAAATGCGGCAGCCCCATCCAATGAGGCCGTTTGGCTTCAACCCACGCCAACGCTTTATTGGTCAGGCGCTGTAATGGCGGAACATCATCGGACAACAGTAAAAAGCCGAGTGGCAGCATCCACACCCCAAACACCGGCAGAATAGCCAGACACCCACCCAGAATAAAGAACGCGCCCGCCGGCATACGCACCCAACGCGCCTGAGGCCGCCGCAGCCAGTGAACAGCATTCTGCATGCGCGCAGGCAACCGTTTGACCAGCAGTTCTATCCGCCTTTCGCGGTCCTCAATGTCCTGAGCTATCGCGTGTTCTGTTCGCATGCCTATACTCCCTCATCTTTCAAAAGAGTGAGCTTTTAGAACACACCCTCTCCATTCAAAAAAAACGATCTAGCCGCTTCCCTACGGTGCCCTTTAACGCCTGGCAAAGCGCTTCGTTTTCCCTCACGCCCCAAATCTGCAAACGACTGCCAGAATCCAGCCCCAAGCAGGATGAAGGTGTTCAAATATTCACTTCGACACAAATATGTAAAATAGTTAATAAACAAGAGCGGTGCAGAAAGCCTGCCAGAATACAAAACAACTACGCACAAATAAATATATTATAATCGATATATTTTTATTTATCCGTAGAAAGTTAATTTTCATTATCCGCAACCAAATGGATAGTGACATGATTAAAGTATTCACATTCTCAGAAAGAATGAAAAATTACAGAACGTATGAAAATATGGTCCGTGCACGGGCTGATGTTTTTCACACACGCATGCATTGGGATGTGAAAGTTGAGCATGAGAGAGAAGAAGATGAATATGACCGGCAATATAACCCGCTTTATATTGTCGTAGAACGTCCTGATGGGTCCCATGCCACATCCATCAGACTATTACCGACAACTGGCCCGACAATGCTGCGGAACGTTTTCCATCGCTTTTTCCCCAACTGCCCCGATATCTACGGCGCAAACATTTGGGAAGTAACAAGGTATTGCGCAACATACCGGAAAGGAGATCCTGCATCCTATACTGGAGAACTTTTTGTAAAGCTTTCCGAAATATGTCTGGATGCAGGAATTGATATTGTCACTGGTGTCTTTTTTAAACCAATGTATCGTATCCTGATGCGCTCAGGATGGGATCCTATCCCGGTTACAACATCTGAATGGGATGGCAAACCTATCGTGCTGGGAACGTTTGAGATGTCAGAACCCCGCATGCATGACATCGCGCATCGATACGCCCTCGCCGCATAATAGACACCCCTTGCCCCCGCTCATACAGTATCAGACCCATCCTCTGAATGGTGTCTGTGCTGTATGACGAACTCAGAATTTGACCCGCAGATCATCCCCATCAACGATAGTCTTTTTGATGATATAAACGAGTCTGATACACAAAACGACATTTTGAAAATTATTGAAGAAATCAAAAAATCTTCAGGTATTGAAAACCTGACTTACGCCATGCTTTCTTCCATCCCGCAGCAAAGCAAAGCGCCACCTCTTATTACAACATATAATGAGAACTGGCAGGAACTCTATCTTTCCAAAGGCTTTCTAAAAGACGACCCGACCGTTAACAGACTCTTTGAAAGTGCCTTACCTTTTGAATGGTCTAAAATCGTCTGTCGCACCCCCCGCGAACAGCACGTGATGGATTTATCCCGGGAATATGGTGTGGGAGAGTCTGGACTCACTATCCCCCTCCGGGGACTACGGGGAGAACTCGGCATCTTGACCATAACCGGTCCGAACGCCTTCAATCCGCCTCTCAAGAGTTGTTACGCAAGAACATTCAGTCAGGTTGGCCTTTACCTGCATGAATGGCACGCCCGCAAAGCCGGGCTGCGATCAGAACAGGATATCCCGCGTTTATCGGCGCGCGAGAAAGATTGCCTTGCCCTTTGCGCGGCAGGCCTGATGGCCCAGAGAATAAGCGAAAAACTCGGCATTTCTGAAGCAGCGATACGCCTCTACCTGTCTTCAGCACGCACGAAATTACGAAGCCAGACAACCTGCGGCGCCGTCGCTAAAGCTATTCGTTTGGGAATTATATGAGGCGGAGAATGTCCCCCTACCTAGCCCCCCAAATCATTCCATAATCTCTTTATATCCTCGTGCATTACCTATCTCTCCGCCACGGTCGTTTGCGGACATTTCTTCAAACTCCATGTTCCAAGGGGTAACTTGTCCTATTTTTCCCAGCATTACTGCGGAAACGCGGGAAGCCTCAACCTTACCAGCCCAAGTCTCCCGCCGTACAGCCGAGCATAGACGAACGCTGAGGTTAATTTCCAAATGTCCCGTCTCAGGTAATATGCCTAGCCGGACATTGAAGCTCTTTCGGTTTCTCTGAGCGCGAAGGCGTCAGATCGTGGAGTCAGCCTCAATCGACTGGTACAGGATGTTTTGCCTCAGGGACGCGAACGTCAATTATGACTGCAAGCTGTGGCTAGAGCCCCACCGCCTCGTGCTGCATGTCATTCACGCGCCCTTGCCAGCCCGGACCATCCTGTTTCAGGCGATCAACAAGGTCAGGGTCAAGCCGGATAGAAACCAGCTTCTTTATCGGGGCTTTCTGTGGGCCGCTCACCCACCGCTACGAAGCAAAATCAGGCACAATAGCGGAAGCAGGAACCGGCCGCCGGAAATCCCGCTCGGTCAGTTCAGGATTGTCTGCGTCCAGAGTAATGCCCTGATTGATACGGGCATCTTCCTCGTCTGTCGGCATGATAAAGTCAGGTTTGCGCGGCATAGAGCTTTGCCTCTCGTTTGTTAGCCTTGCGCAGGCTGATGATTCGGACGATGTGCGTCTCAATGCTGAATACCAGCACATGAAGGCGCATGATGTCCTTGTGAACGAGTAGTACCAGAACGCCCATGTATTCTGCTCAATATTATTACCTTACCCCGTCAGGGTAAGGCTTGCTCAAGTAGTATCTTGTAAAGTCTGTACAGATGAAATTCGTACGGACAGCACGATATAAATCAGTTCACGTATTTCAGGACTTCAAGCGTGGGAGCAACGACCATTTCCCCAGAAGCAGCTGTGTATTTGGTGGGGTCAACACCTATCACTATTGCGACCTTACCATACTGAATGTGGCCGTTTGGATCCTGCACGATCGTTTCATAAGCCTCTGAACTCGATGGCAGGCTATCAATAATCAGAACGGTATGCTCATCAATCCACTGACGTCGACCAAAGCGAGACGCAATCAGGACCTCGTAGCATTTTCCCTTAGCGGCGTAAGGGTCATTAAAACCTATAATGAGGTTCATAGGCTGAGGTTGCCCAATACAAACTCCTGATACCGGGTCGGCTGGAGCCGGTGTTACTGCCTGCTGTGGCGGCGCATAATTTACCGGAGGCGCAGAAGCTATCTGCGTTTGTTGCGGTGCATTGGCACCTGACAATACAACCGCATCAGCATCAGAAATAAACCCATCATCAGAAGGGCGGTGAGACACACGCTGCCATGTGGAAATAGCCTCTCTCGTGCCTTCGCCGTACACACCGTCCGCAATGCTGCCAACAGGAAGATATCCAAGATCAATAAATTTTTGCTGAAGCGCAATGTGCTGGTCAATCGGGCGACTAGCCTCTTCCAGGGCGCTCCCGGACAAACGCGCTTTATATTTCTGCGTTATCTCGTCCATCTTGGAGATATAATAGCTTGGATCTGCTTTAGAGGGTGTTATGTACTTTCTGGCGTAAGTGTTCCAGAACAGATGGATGAATACTGCCCGCAAACCGTATCCGTCTGATATCAGTGACGAAGAGTGGTCTCTGATTGTTCCATACCTCCTTTTGATGAAAGAAGATGCGGACCAGCGACACCATAATCTGAGAGAGTTGTTCAACGGTCTTCGGTATGTGATCCGTTACGGCATTGCATGGCGTGCGATGCCGAACGATCTGCCGCCATGGACTGCGG
>NZ_JACRVS010000095.1:0-607 GCF_018811985.1 Acetobacter sp. P5B1
CTAAATCCTTCAAAAAGAAATAGCGATCGTTAGCACTGGTAATGGTAATTAGCTGCTCAAAACAGTTATTCTTACATCTATGTGACCATTTTTAGCCAAGTTATAACGAAAATTTCGTTTGTAAATATCAWYAYTTTAGCAGAATCTGTTTTTCCACATTTCGGTCTTCAAATATCATTTATTTTKCCRCAACATTAAAAATWWTTGTCWGAATATRKAATGTCATACYTCAYTGAGCTYRTWRTAAAATTTCCAATCAAACTGTRTTCAAAAAATGGAAWTTAMATTTTTTGGCCATATTTTGYAAATTTYGATGACCCCCTCCTTMCAAAAAATGYGAAAATTGWTCSRAAAATTAATTTCCCTAAATCCTTCAAAAAGWAATAGCGATCGTTAGCACTGGTAATTAGCTGYTCAAAAMAGTTATTCTTACATCTATGTGACAATTTTTAGCCAAGTTATAACGAAAATTTCATTTGTAAATATCATTACTTTGGCAGAATCTGTTTTTCCACATTTCGGTCTTCAAATATCATTTATTTTGCCACAACATTAAAAATAATTGTCTGAATATGGAATGTCATACCTCACTGAGCTTGTAATAAAA
>NZ_JACRVS010000096.1:0-607 GCF_018811985.1 Acetobacter sp. P5B1
ATTTTTAGATGTTCTTTAGCCGTTGGGGATCTATGATTCTGCCATTCTCTTCTTAGTCTWCGTTTTTCAARTACTAGCTGTTCGATTTCACGATTTGTCTTGCTATGATTTGTCATTTTGTGTGTKTYTGGAGGTGTAGAGGCCTTGGCTGCAGCAACAAGTGTTTCCTCTATCGATTTGACCAGGTGATCAACATCCTCGTCGGTGAGTACTCTTTGGGTTGGTTCCATGTGAGTAMAAACATATTTCGCGTACCTTGTCCAGTTGGTCCTGTTGCCTGTCAGCCTGYAGGGTCGCTCAGTTATATGTGGTCGGTGCCAGAGAGTAAGTAGAACTGGAGAGTGATCAGATGATAGTTCTGCAAGTGACTCGGCCGTAATATTWTTTCTTGGAATCTTTCTTGTTATTGCGAAGTCAATGAGATCCGGTAGCTTATTTGGATCTGCTGGCCAGTATGTAGGCCTACCCGGAGTCACATGATCGAGCTTGTTTYGCGGCTTAATGAGCGCGTTSTAAAGTTGTTTACCTATTGGGGTCAAAAGACGTGATCCCCAGTGCGTGTGCTTGGCATTGTAGTCACCGGCCGCTATGAATCGCTCACCGAGTG
>NZ_JACRVS010000097.1:0-593 GCF_018811985.1 Acetobacter sp. P5B1
CAAAATTTGCAAAATAATGCCAAAAAATTTAATATCCATTTTTGAACACATTTTTATTGCAAATTTAATTACGAGCTCAGTGAGGTATGACATTCCATATTCWGACAATTATTTTTWATGTTGTGGCAAAATAAATGATTATTTGATGACCGAAATTTGGAAAAMCRGAYTYTGYCAAARTRWTGATATTTACAAACGRARTTTTCGTCRTWACTTGGYTAAAAATGGTCACATAGATGTAAGAATAACTGTTTTAAGCAGCTAATTACCAGTGCTAACGRTCTCTATTACTTTTTGWAGGATTTAGGGAAATTAATTTTTGAATCAATTTTCGMATTTTTTGTAAGGAGGGTGGTCAWCARAATTTSMAAAATAATGCCAAAAAATKTAATWTCCATTTTTGAACACAGTTTGATWGRAMATTTTATTACGAGCTCAGTGARGTATGACATTCCATATTCTGACAATTATTTTTAATGTTGTGGCAAAATAAATGATTATTTGATGACCGAAATTTGGAAAAACAGATTCTGCCAAAGTAATGATRTTTACAAACGAAATTTTCGTCATAACTTGGTTAAAAATGGTCACAT
>NZ_JACRVS010000098.1:0-1108 GCF_018811985.1 Acetobacter sp. P5B1
AAGGCGTTATAGCCGTTCACGATTGCCGTATTGAAAGGCGGCATGATCGTAGGATGCAGGAAATACAGCAGATTGGCGACGGCTGGTCCCAGCCCTTTTATCTTCCGGGCATCGATCGCGTGGATGGCCGAGACCACGTGCTCGTCGGTATTGCAACACAGGCAGGTATCGAGAAGCTGCCCGAATGCTTTCTGGTTTGCAGGATTTTCGTAGATATCGGGAATGCGTAGCTTCGGCTTCCACAGGAAGGCGTGATCCGCACCCTTGAAAATCTGGCGCTGCTCCGCAATCGAATGGACGACCGTTTCCAGAGAGGAACCACGATAGGCGACCCCGAATGTGCTCTCGGCTATCTCGGCAACGACCTGCTGCAGACCACGGCGGATAGACCGAAAATTCTTGATACGTTCGTCCCACAGAAACCAGCTCTGATAGGTCCCTGCCGGATCGTCCCGCCAGCGAAGGATAAGGTCTAGAATCAGGTCGGTCATCAATCCAGAAACTAAAATTACATTCGTTTCTAAGCCTGATTGTAACAGCGGCTCACGTCAATGCGGATAATCGCAAGNCACGATAGGCGACCCCGAATGTGCTCTCGGCTATCTCGGCAACGACCTGCTGCAGACCACGGCGGATAGACCGAAAATTCTTGATACGTTCGTCCCACAGAAACCAGCTCTGATAGGTCCCTGCCGGATCGTCCCGCCAGCGAAGGATAAGGTCTAGAATCAGGTCGGTCATCAATCCAGAAACTAAAATTACATTCGTTTCTAAGCCTGATTGTAACAGCGGCTCACGTCAATGCGGATAATCGCAAGAGGTTGCGCGGTATGATACCCCCGCTTTGAACTTATTTCCCCTAGGGCCTGTTAGATCTTAAAATACTTCCTATATTGTATGGATTGAAGAAGGAGACGGAACAGGCACTTTCACTGATGAGACATGGGCGATCTGGGAACCGCTGATTGAGGCGGTTCGGCCAAGGGGCAAGACACCGCCCCATGATCTGCGGCGTACGATAGCAGCGATCTTCTGGCGTCATGAGAATGGTGCGAAATGGCGAAGTATCCCCGCTGAGCTGGGTCCGTGGTGGCGGGCGGCGCAGCTT
>NZ_JACRVS010000099.1:0-565 GCF_018811985.1 Acetobacter sp. P5B1
ATATTTACATAGTACTCAGAATACTAGCATAAACAATAATGTTTAAGTGGAAGCGTTATATGATCGCCCGCTTATGAAGCACACTGCATAAGTGCATGGTCAGCATTCCCACGCTAACCAAATGCCGCTATATACATACTGTGCGCACAAAGCATTTTCGCTCAACTCTTTTAACATACATACAGTTTGTCAAGAAACTGTTTACACACTGTGAAATAAGTTGAATTTTTGACTTTAAAGYTAAAAATWAGGGGTTTTTTGCT
This sequence comes from Acetobacter sp. P5B1, assembly GCF_018811985.1. NCBI lineage: Bacteria > Pseudomonadati > Pseudomonadota > Alphaproteobacteria > Acetobacterales > Acetobacteraceae > Acetobacter > Acetobacter sp. P5B1. The sequence goes on from NZ_JACRVS010000099.1 coordinate 264, forward strand.
TAATTAAACGCAATTTTTTTATAAAATATATTTAAACAATATTTATTTTACTTATAAATCAAAAAAACAAATTAAAAATATTAAATATACAAGAAAATAAACAACAAATTCCAAGTTTACACACTTTTGAGACTGTCAAGAAACTCTTTACACAAAACACTAAATCGAAGTTTAATCCTACATTTTTTAATTATTTTATTAAAATTTTAAAAGTTTTGGTATGTAGTATGTTCCCCATTGGCTTTAGCTACAAGTTGAAGCCTTTTTTTCATGGATTGGACAAGTTTTTGCAGGTCATATTC
>NZ_JACRVS010000100.1:0-562 GCF_018811985.1 Acetobacter sp. P5B1
CCATCATGCGGATCGTGGCAGTCAGTATTGTTCAGAGGCTTACCGGCGGCTCCTCTCTGCTCATGGCTTTATCGTGTCTATGAGCAGAAAAGGAAACTGCTGGGACAATGCTGTCACGGAAAGCTTCTTCAAGACCCTGAAAGCTGAACTCCTGTGGCGGCAGGCATGGAGGACGCGCCAGAACGTCGAACAGGCTATCACATGCTACATCAATGATTTCTATAATCCGCAGAGGCTGCATTCCGCACTTCAATGGAAAAGTCCTCTGGATTACGAGCGCAATGCCGCTTAACAGATAACCCATGGTCCGGAACTAGGGCCTGTTAGATCTTGAATTTCTTCCCATATTGTAGGGATGGAAGAAGGAGACAGAACAGGCACCTTTACGGACGAGACATGGGCGATCTGGGAACCTCTGATTGAGGCGGTTCGCCCAAGGGGCAAGACGCCGCCCCATGATCTGCGGCGTACGATAGCAGCAATTTTCTGGCGCCATGAGAATGGCGCGAAATGGCGGAGCATCCCCGCTGAACTGGGGCCGTGGTGGCGAGCGGCCCAGCTT
>NZ_JACRVS010000101.1:0-227 GCF_018811985.1 Acetobacter sp. P5B1
ATAGCATATGCTACCCAGATATAGATTAGGATAGCCTATGCTACCCAGATATAGATTAGGATAGCATATGCTACCCAGATATAGATTAGGATAGCATATGCTATCCAGATATTTGGGATAGCATATGCTACCCAGATATAGATTAGGATAGCATATGCTATCCAGATATTTGGGTAGTATATGCTACCCAGATATAAATTAGGATAGCATATACTACCCTAATCTCT
>NZ_JACRVS010000102.1:0-541 GCF_018811985.1 Acetobacter sp. P5B1
TGCTGGTAGAGTGCGCCCCATTCCCGCGCGCCGATGGCGAGGCGGATGCGGGCGAGTTCCGGTTCCGGGAAGGCCTGTGGCCAGAGGGCCGTGCCGGGGGCGCGGTTGAGCGGGTCGGCCTCTTCCGCAAGGGCGGGAAGACGGAGGATGTCCCATGCCTCGCCGGTGCCGGACTGCATCTCATCCAGCAGGCGGCCTGCGAGGTCATCGGGGGACCAGCGCGTCATCACCAGCACGATCGCGCCGCCGTGTGGGACTGGTATCGCGCCGTCCTGCGCACGCGCCTCATGCCCGGCGGCGCGGCGGACGGGGCTTTCGGCTTCCTGACGGTCCTTGACCGGATCATCCACAATGGCGAGGTGTGCGCCCTTCCCTGTCAGCCCGCCGCCGATGCCCATGCTGGCGTAGAGGCCGCCTTGTGCTGTGTGCCAGGCGTCCTTCGCGCTGCTGTCTGCCGCCAGTGTGACGGTGGGAAACAGGGAGTTGAAGCGGCGGGAGGCGACGAGGTTGCGGACGTCTCGCCCGAAATCCTGCGCTAAAG
>NZ_JACRVS010000103.1:0-539 GCF_018811985.1 Acetobacter sp. P5B1
GAGATGGATAAGGCCACTTTTCTCGACTTCACAGTCGAGATCATCCGGCGGTCAGAGACAGCAAAAGGGTTTGAAATCCTGCCGCGTCGGTGGGTTGTGGAACGGACCTTCGGTTGGATGATCCGCTGGCGTCGCCTTGTGAAGGACTACGAACAGCGGATCGACGTCGCAGAGGCCATGATCCACATCGCCATGGGAAGCCTCATGCTACGCCGAAACGCTCATCCGTGAATTTCCAAAAGGGCTCTAAGACACCGGAGTAAAGACTGTATATTTCCAAGAAAAACTCGCTCTCTAGAGGGTGTTATGTACTTTCTGGCGTAAGTGTTCCAGAACAGATGGATGAATACTGCCCGCAAACCGTATCCGTCTGATATCAGTGACGAAGAGTGGTCTCTGATTGTTCCATACCTCCTTTTGATGAAAGAAGATGCGGACCAGCGACACCATAATCTGAGAGAGTTGTTCAACGGTCTTCGGTATGTGATCCGTTACGGCATTGCATGGCGTGCGATGCCGAACGATCTGCCGCCATGGAC
>NZ_JACRVS010000104.1:0-533 GCF_018811985.1 Acetobacter sp. P5B1
AATTCATACAACCCAGCCAAGTTTTAATATACTTTAAGGACATTGTTTTCTCTTTTAGTCGACCTGCTGCAGATGCTGGAGTACAATGTGTCTGCCCGGTTCCCAATCGCACCGTTGCTCACTGTCATATTGGCGCTCGTAGGTGTGGAAAGAGCCTGCCTAATGATTCATTTGCATTCCCATTAACGCTTGTATTGTATTTGTATTTTTTTTCTTCAGGAATGGAAGCCATCATGTCGGAGTTCTTTAATGACACCACTACGGCCTTCTACATCATACTGATTGTCTGGATCGCGGATCAATACGATGCCATCTGCTGTCACACGAGCATCACCAAGCGTCATTGGCTCAGGTGCGTACCAGTTCGGAATCGTTACTTTTCCCAAACGTATCCAGCCCAGCAGAGTATCCCCATTCTGGCCATGTTTATTTTTGTTTTTACTGTGAAATCGTCCGTGCCCCGGACAAATGACAAATTCAATTACATTAAGTCTGCAATCCTTTCCAGCATCTATGTGTTACCGCTGCCCGGC
>NZ_JACRVS010000011.1:0-83111 GCF_018811985.1 Acetobacter sp. P5B1
ACGCAACCGGGACGCAACCGGGTAATCCGCAGCAGAATGCCTATATTGAACGCTACAACAGAACTGTACGGCAGGAATGGCTGGAGCAGTATTTGTTTGAAAGCATTCAGGACGTGCAGGAGGTCGCAACACAATGGCTCTGGACATATAACCATGACAGACCCAACATGGGGAACAGCGGGCTAACCCCCGCCCAGAAACTAAAAACAGCTGCCTGAATTCTCATTCAATGCCCCACTAAAAATGGGGGGATTACCGAGAGATGGCACGATACCGTGTTTTTGGTGCAGGGCACCGAAAAACACTTCGTACTGACTGCCTTACGGCAGCCAGTTGGTCAGTCAAAGAACAGATTTAAGTTCTTGATTTGTAGTAAAACTTTTCCGCCTTTTGGCTCGTCAAGGAGCGTTGAAAAGTCCTGAAATACAGCAATTATCATAAGCAAAAAATACAACGATTTTTCCACAAACATAAATGTTGGTGAAAATGATAAAATTCTCAAAAAATAGACGAAAGAAGTCGTTCCCGACTTTTTCTGCGCCTGAGTGAGCGTGCTGTCTGCACTGACGTGCTTGCGTTATGAAGAAAGTGGATCTTGTTTTCGTGTGAGTCGTAGCAGGTCGAGGAGATGGAGAGTGTTCGAGGCTGCAGGCCAGCCTCCCCAGAAAAGGAAAAGGCCTTCACGGCATAGCTTCCTTACGGGTTTACTCGACTTCATGGAAATCTCATGGCTACGCTTTCAACAAAAACTAGCAGTTCGTCTGCGCTGTCCTCGATCTTTTACCCAACTAATGAGGATCTTCTTCTTTACCGGGACATGACCATTGCTCTCGGCGCACCGCCCAATTCCCATATGTTCCGCTTCATCGGATCTGCCGGACAGCATCTTGTTTTCATCGGTGAGAGTGGAACACTTGAATGGTCTCGTGTGCAGCAAACGGCTGTCCGCCGCTGGCCTCATCTACCAACATCAGGATCTGTTGCTCATGACGGCACAATCTTAGACTCTCTGCCTGAACGGATTGTCTATCAAATGCTCTCCACTCTCAAACGTCGCAACATGCATGTTGATGTGCACGAACCTATCTGTCTTGATGAGGGGAGGTTCCGTGCCGATTTGACATTACGAAAAGGAAATATTTCCCGCTACGTAGAAGTCGTGGGCTGCTGCGGGTCTGATCGTGTCACCCGTAATGACGATGAGCGGAAATGGCTTGCTCGGCTTGATCAGCGTCTCGCATTCTACCGTGCTCAAAAAATTGAACCGGTCGTGGTCTGGCTCGACATGTTTGCGCGACCCGACGCACTGAAAGATCTCTGTATCGATCTTGTTGATGACGTCGCGCTGCGGGGAGCGTGATCATGACAATAGCAAAAGAAGACACGACTATCCTGCCGCGCTGGAGTGAGGGCACGATCCGGGTTCTCGATATTGCGCCAACAGGTCCCGGACAGCCTCAGCTTGCAGAGGGGCTGCCGATATCGCTTGCGTATTGCGATCTGGTGATGCGGCCTGATCACACATTTACCGATGTGAACGGCGGCGTCTTTCAGGGGGTGTTGCAGAAAGTCCCCGGTGAGCGCGGCGGGAGTGACTTCGTCGTTGAAGATCGTCTCTTCAACGCTGTGTTTCCACATGATCAAAAGCTCCCTTTGTGTTTGGCGGGTTATAATGTCTCGTTCCTGCATCGACTTCTCGGCGGGCCCTGGGGAGAACGGCCGCATCATCTGTGTCTCCATAAGCTCGCCCGGATTTATAATCTGGGCAAAAGCAGTGACTATTCTTTGGCCGAAATCGTCGAGTATCTTCAGCCCAGCTTCGAGGTCCCCTGGTTTGAATGTGAAGCGTTCACCCGCTTGATGCAGTCGCGTGTTGTCTTGCGTCACCTTCTTACTGAGAGCCGTTTGAATATGCTGGCAGCGCTTTCTGTTGCCCGCACACTACCGCCCCCAATGTCAGAACCATTCGGGAAAGCTCAGGGGTGGCAGGCCATGGAAGACCGCGTCTACCGTGACTTCGAGTAACGTATAAGAGAAGATGGATGGAAAAGGGGCTGCTCTGTGCAGCCCCTTTTTCCCATTGGAGTGATCTGCGGCTGCCGTTTGATTGGTTTCCGTAGGTCAGCTGTCCTGATCGAGAACCAGCGTTTCCCTTAATCTTCTTGAGAAGCTTTCGAAGGGTTGTCGCCCTTCTCCCCAAAAAGGAAGAGGTCATCGTGTTCGTGTGTCGTCGGGGCTCCCGTGTCACTGCGCGCGAGGTTTTTCTTCAGTTTTTGAGGATAATGACTTTTCAGAAAGAAAATTATCCATGTCAAATCAATTCTGCGCGACTTCAGCGCCGGTTCAGGATGTCTATGAAGTCATGCTGATCATGCGTGCTGCGCTGATTGCTGGTCTGAAAGAGGTGAGGGATGGATCGACAGACACCATCGATGGTCTGATTTTGTTGGGCGAGGATCTGACCGAGAAGCTTGAACGGGCGTGTGATGCGCTGGAAGGCTCCCCAAGCCAGAGCTGATCTTAACGCTGCTGCCTGTTCGCAGGCAGCAGTTTTTCCAGATAGAGGGAATCTTTGAAACAATGATCTTATTTTTGAAATCTATCGTTTTTTATGAAGGGTTTCGTGACATAAGAACATTGGCGCGTGTGCGTCCGCTGATCCTGTAAAGTGAACTGGCAATCAGCAAATGCTCCAGGGCGTGTTGCGCCTCTCGGCAAACGGGACGTTCCAGAATCAGGTATCGCGGATAAAGCATCGGAGAGACATCTCTAAAATAGGTGTCCAGCACGGAATGTTCCATTCCTTCGATATCAAGCTTCATCAGAGTGATGGTCCTCAGACCGGCGTCCTGGACAATATCTTTGAGAGGACGAATGGGGATGGTCGCCGCCTGTTGTCCTGCCTGTGTTTTTTCGGAAGGGGCGGCGAAGATCTGCCTGCTGACGGGGCCTCAGCTCTCCATTTCCCGATGTCGCGCCCATCGCGCAGGAAACACACCAGATCGGAAGGGGCTCATTCAGGGCAAGTGTTTCCCGAAACCGGGCTATCAGAACCGGATTGGCTTCAATCGTCAGAATTTTGCGTGTGTGGCAGCGGGCCGCGTACAGGGAGAAAAACCCCATATTGGCGCCAATATCCACGAAACTGGCGTCTGGGGAGAGGATGCGGCGCAGCCAGCGGAGTTCACGTCTATTATAAAGAGCACCACAGAGTGTCCCCTTGGCATCGGTCTGGTTATCGCGCGGATAAAATCTGACCCGATAGCCAAACAAGGTGCCATCTACGATCTGGGGTCCCTGCTGGAACCATGAGACTGCTACACGCCGTAAGCGTCCTCGTCCTAGCGGGCGTTCATGCATCAGCATGCGGGCAAGGTGCTGGCGTCGTGTCATGGGATAGCTGCCGAACGGGGCAAGTGCGGCCTGACCCGGCCGAGGGTCTGTCAGCGGAGGAAGGGCAGGGGAGAACAGCACAGAGGACTCCTGAGATCGCCACCACAAAACAGGCGGTATTTCTCAGGAACAAATACTGCGAAGAAACTCATACAACAAGCGAAGAAATGACTATAATCTACGAAAAATCATTTGTAGCGCATTGCGGAGCCTTTCTCGGGGCTTCTTAACGCTTGGGAACGCCCCCAGTCCAGAGCACTTCCCCGACAATCTTCAGGTCGGAGGCTTCGTCCTGTGTCAGATCCTGAGGGGGATAGCGGTCATTGTCAGCGATGACGCGCAGGCCGCCTCCCAGTCGGCGTTCAAGTCGCCGGATCAGGATACTGTCGTCCACAGCAAGAGCGAACAGGCCGCTACCATGAATTTGCTGATTGGCGGTATCGAGGATCACGAGATCGTTCTCGACCAGAGTGGGGAGCATGGCATCCCCAATGACGCTCACGAGCCGTAAGGCTGTGCCATCCTGCCGGAACGTTCTGGTCAGCCAGCTTTTGCTGATACGCAGCCCGTCTTCGCGATTGTCCAGCCAGGGGATAACGGCCTGATGGCCGCCCCTGCTGGGTGTTTCCTCCTGTGTCTGGGGAGGGGGTGGTTCTTCTCCGACGCCGTAGGCCAGCCAGTCGAGAGACACACCGCAGGTTCGTGCGAGAGAGGCGATGGAAGAGAACTTCATTTCTCCGCCATTCATATAGTCGCGCAGGGTTGTGTAAGGCACGCCGGCGGCTTTGGCTGCGCGTGTAATACCGATGGCCTGAGCGGCCTGACGGAGCCGCTCTCCCCGTTCACGCATGAGGGTCAGTTGATCATCCATGAGCGGGCGCTTTCGGTTGCGTCGGGACATTAAGCCTCCAGAAGAACAAGGAGGCTTGAAATATGCAGAAAACCGCTTGTATGTATAGTCGGAACATCGTATGTATTGAGAAAGGTTAATGTGCGAGGCGTCGTTGTTTGCCTCTCGAACTTCGCATGAAACCCTCGTCTTGTCGAAGGGATTATGATGTCTGCGTCTCATGAAAATACCTCGGATCCTCGTCTCGAAGAGTTACATGCGGGCCTGCACGACGTGTTCAGGCTGGTCGAACTGGAGCACGGATTGCTTCGAAGCCGACTGGATGATCTGCGTGGCGATAGTGATGGAGCCCGCTTGCTCGAAGGGCTGATCGTTCTGGGCACTGTCCTGCAACAGCGGCTCTCGCATCTGCTGGGCCTGTGTCGTGATATCGGGCGCCTTTAAGTGAATAGACGGGACGGGAGGGGCAGATGCTGACACTCTTGGGTGGGCTCGCCGTGATTGCGGTCATCGGGCTGGGTGCGGTCTTTCTGGCAACGGACATCATGATGCCAGTGGGGATCATGCTGGTTGTCGCCGGTCTTGTGCATGAGGTGTTTCATGGGTGAGCAGGACGCGGCTGGCGCGCAGTCTTCCAGTCGGCTGGAGCAGCGTCGGGCAGAGTATGAGGCCGAATTCGGGGAAATTGAAGCCAAGCACAGGGAAGAATACAAGATCGCACGCCATGGCGGTGTGATGGGGCAGGTTCTGTGTGGTGTTGCGATCGGGATGTGGTGGCACCCCTTCATTGCCTTTGCTGCAGGGATCGGCCTGTGGGGGAGCGTTAAAGAAGTGCGCAAGAAATGCGATGCTGATGCTCACAGGCGTCAGCTTTACGGTGTGGAGTAACGAGAGGGCAGGGGACCTCTCATCCAGCCTTCCAGTGAGATGCTATTTCTAAAATATGATTACAGGAAAATAGAAAATGATAAGAAAAATGACAACTCTGTCTCTCATGCTCTGTGCGGCCAGTGGTCTGGTGTCGACAGCACATGCACAGGATGCGGGAACGGCGTTTCACCAGTTAAAAAGCTATTCGGGTAGTGACCTGCCGGTTGCAACGGCAAAAGATGATGCCGTATTGCGGCATGTTCCTGATCTGGAAAAAACCGCACACGGATATAAAAATGCCTGTGGGAACCGGAACAGGATCGGCGTTCTGCATCTTGATCTTGGTGGTGTTCTGCAGGGTGCGACCGTGACCTATGATCCGGACTCATGCTGGGGGCAGACAGGGGGTGAACTCACTGTTCTTGATCGTGACAATCGGGTTGTCTGGCACAATGGTGCTGTCGATATAACCATTCTGTCGACTACACAGGATGGCGTGCATGATCTGTCTTTCGGGCAACCGGGTAGCACACAGCCTTTCTGGAGATGGGATGGCCCAACCCATCAGTATAAGTTCCTGAAAACACTCCAGAGTTAAACGGTTTTCCAGAAGAAAAGCTGTGCTGTGAGGACATCCAGCCCCTCGTTGCGGCCGATGTCCTCACAGTAATCTCCAGTTGAAAAAATGGATTTATTTCCGCTGCCTGATGTCTCGGTGCGTCCTGCTGTGACGTGTCCAGTGTGTCACGCTGTGTGTCACCCACAGCTTGAGAAGAATGGTTACAGGATTGTGCGCTGTTCAAACTGCGCGTTCCTGTTTGTTGACCCCATGCCGACTGAGGCGGTTATCGCCGCCTATTATGCGACGACCTACCGGGGCGCGTGTGCGGATTTCTATCCCAAGGATCGCTCCCGCCGGTGGCGCGCATTCTGGCGGAGTCTGTGGTTTATTCCATATGTGTATCATCGTGACATAGTAGATCTGGGGTGTGGCGGTGGACACATGCTGGCGGCTCTGTGTCGTTTTGCGCGAAGTGGCACGGGCGTTGATCTGAGCGAGAACAGCATTGCCTTTGCCCAGCGCAGTTTTCCAGAGCAGAGGTTTTTTGCCGAGGATATTGAAGCCTTTGCAAAACGGGAGCTGCGCTTTGATTTTGTGTTTTCGTCAGAGTTGCTTGAGCACCTGAGAAGTCCTGTGATGTTCATGGAAACCCTTCGGGCCATCACACGGCCAAACGCGGTTGTCTATCTCTCTGCACCGGATGCGGGGCACCGGGCTACACCGCAGGATCTGGCAATATGGTCCGATATCTGTCCGCCGGAGCATCTGCAATGGTTTAATGAAACCAATCTGACCATGCTCTTTAAGCAGTATGGCTTCGTACCTCTGCGACGGCACAGAACAACACAGCCTGCGCATTCCGTGTTTTTTAGACGTGTTGGATGTGCGCAGGATGAATGACAGTTTCGGTTTTTGTTTGATGGTCAGGGTGTCTGGAGGAGCCAGGGGCTTTTGCTCCTCAGCTTCATGGTGTGAGTGATTTCCGACATCTGCTCAAAGTCCTGACAGATTTCTGACTCCTTTGGTAACCAGAGGCATTACGTTACCTTCCTTCTGGATCGTATTGTGCTGCCAGCATCTGTCCGCCAGGCACTATGTGTCGGCTGGCGTCTAATAAAGAATCCATATTCTTTGGAATGACTGCAATGGGGAGTGAACAGAAGGTCGGCTATTGGAAATAGGTAGAAGTAAAGCCGCCATTCGCAGCATTCACGTTCGTGGCGGCTGCCGATCAGAGGTGTCCGTGCGCAAGCGGCGTGTTGAACAGCAGCTTTTACCTGAACCTGCCGCTGGCGTACCAGCCAAGGGTAGCCTGAACGCTGGATCAGGCAGCATCCGCTCGGCACTCGCGGGCATGTAGACACAGCTTCAGAGCCAGCCTATCCAAACCGGAAGATCGGGGTCTGCGCTCATTGCGCGCCATAGCACGGCACGCAGATCATAAGATCCGAACAGGTTCGCTTGATCCGCAGCGAGATTCTCCAAGAACAAAGCAGCATCATGGCCACCACTGTCGAGGTAGACCTTGGACACTTTGAGCGCTTGATTGACAAGCGTGTTCGATTGCCGGTTGTAGCGTTCGATCAACTTGAGGCGGCGGAAATGGGACTCCATCACGGCCCATATCGATGCCGGCATACCGGCCTGACTTAAGCCGAATACCGCGCCGACCGCCTGCGCGAGCGGATCCGCGACAAGTTGGACGCTCAAATAAGGAAAGACCGGTATGTCATCTAGGTAGAAATGAATAAACTGACGGACACCTGTCGTCAGCCAGATATCGTCTTTGGCCGAGTTGCATTTCGCACAAGCCGGAACGATGTTGAGCGCATGTGCTGCAAATTCGGGGAACTCGCTTGCGGGCAGATAATGATCGTAGCTCGTAGGCGTCGTGATACCACAATAAGGGCACCAGACGAGCCGACCGTCTTCCTGCGCTGCCTCAATCGCATCCTGAAGCGCCTTCATACCGCTGTTGCGGCCGTAGCAGGATCGCAACTCGTCCTTGATCGCTAGCAGCGGCGATGCGGGTATGCCTGCCAGCGTGTTGTGGGCGAAGCGCGTCTCATAGTCGATGAAGCGTGCGCGGATGTCGGCCTGTTGATTTACGAGCTTGTTGCGCGAGATTATGTTCTTCTTGTCCCGGATATACTCGAAGCGCTGGATATGGGTCGGTGGCATAAACCATGTCGCTAGCTTCCTCACTTCTGGCTATCCTGGACGTACCGCGCGAGAAGATAGGCCTTTGCGTTCATGCCCAGCGGATTGGAAAACAAGGCAAGGGCCTGTTCGAGGGGCATTTGTCGTGCGATCAAATCCAAAGCATCCCGATAGGGGCTTTCGGCCTCGCTCGTGCGAAAGACGTGTTCAGTGAGTTCGCTGATCCCCTCGCCGAAGCTCTCGAAGCGCAGGGAATCGGCATAGGTGACACCCCCCTCCCGCGTGAAATGTAGAACCCGTTTCGACGGTATCTGTTGAATAACCAACGGTGAGTGCGTTGCCACAATCGCATAGGACGCATTCTGATCCAGGATTTCGGTCAGCACGACGAACAGGTTGGCAACTGCATTGGGATGGAGATGGGTTTCAGGTTCGTCGAACAGGACGAGGCTTTCGCTCTCGAGCCAAGCGAGCAGGCCAGTAACAAAGTGGCAAAGAATCGCCTAGCCTGAGCTCAGCCGATCGAACAGAACACTACTTTCATTATCGCTCGTGATCTCCGCGCGCAATTCCGCCTTGCTCAGTTTACTCGTGTCGTCCAAAATCTTAGCGATGTGCCCGACCCAGTCCTGAACGCGGCCATGCTCTCTGACGCGTGCCTTGTTAGCCATGAAAGTGCGCTGCAGTCCGACTTGCGAGAAACCGCCGCCCTCATCGCGGATGCCGCAATACACATAGCTGCTCTCGGGGTGTGAGCTTGGTCTACGGAAACGGTCGAACGCGCTGTACGAGACCGCCAAGACGCGATTGAACAGCGGCCGTCCATCCGGGAAGCGATCATCGCTTTCTTCCAGTGCTTTTGCTGAAATCCGGCGGTTCTGGGCAAGGTCATTGCTCAGTTTTGCTAGGAAACGCGTCTTACCGACAGCATTGCGGCCGATAAGGCCCACGACGCGGCCGGGTAGCATATCGGTCGGACGGAAGTCGAAATCCGTCTTGAAGGACTGCTCGTCATCCGACAGCTGGCATACATAGCTGAACGAGGGCTTTTCGTCTGGGCGAAAGCCTTGCGACCAGGCGTCGCCGAACCGCCTGGCCCGATGCGCAATATTTTCCCGTAGCAGGGCGTTGCGGAAGACGGTCGAGGTATCGAACCTGCTAGCCAACCCCGGCATTACCGAAATATCACGCAGCGCCTTCAGGACTTTTACGGCATCATCGCCGAACGTATCGCGCATCCAACTGTAATAATGTTCTGACTGGCCGAGTGAGATGAAGGGCGACCCGATATCGTCGCTGAAGCTGTTCGGTAGTACCGTGCGGCGGTCTACCGACCAGTCTTTCCCCTTCTCCGATCCTTGGAGAATCTTGATCTTTCCGATCTGGGTCCGACCCTTGCGCCCGTCGCACCAGTAGAGATCGAATCGGACATAGTTCCCAAAATCGTTCCAGTTGTCTCCACGGATAACGAAGGTGTCTTTAAGACCGATCGGGATAGGCTTGTCGTATTCGACCGAAACAAATTTCAAACGGGGGATGGTGGCCATTCTTCTTCCTATTGAACATGCAGCCGACGCCGGATGCCAGCACCAACTTTGCCCAACTGGAAGTCGTCTGGCTAGGCCAGCAAGGCCTTGCTGGCTGCTTTGTACGTGGGACCGTTAGGGCTTTCTCGCCTGAGAACTGCAGCGTTATGTAGGGGCGCGGTTCCGCGTTGGAATGACAGAATTGTCTCGAACTCGGCCTATTACGGTTCGCCTAACAATGTCGGCTTCTTGGCAACCATTGTAAGCGCTTGGATGTCCGACATGAAGGCGACTGCCGCCCGTCTGCACCGCCCATATTGAGCGAACAGGCGGTTCGGGGGAGCGGTATGTCGCTTATTGGGAAGGGATGCCGAAAATAGCTATTCGTAGCATTCACGTTTATAACGGCTACCGAGCGAATAATCTGCCTAGCACCTCATGGCGGTCATAGAAGAGTGCTGGCGCCTTTCCTAACAAACGACCATCAGCTTTCTTGGGACCGAAAAAGGAGCCAAAGGACGTGGATGACTTTGTCAAGGACACTAGTGATTGCCGTTTTCGGAGCGTCATTGCGTCGACATTTCTCTCTGCAAGTAAGACGAAGCGGCGTAATAAGCTGTCAAGATTTTTCAGGAGATAATGAACATGAATAGTGTCATAGGTTAATCACTAAAATCCAGAGACCATTTAATGGCCTCGAATTTTTTTTGAACACGAGCTGCATAATTCGCATCGATTGATTTTGCGAAATCGATAAGGCCACGGACATGCCGATAAAGGCCCGAGACCGTATCAAAACCGCGTTCGAGTTGGTGGGCTTCGGGGCCGAATTTTTGCAAGTAATAAAGGTGTTGGCGGAGCCGATCCCGAAAATCACGCGTAAGCTTCGGATGTGATCCGTCAACAAGCAATCCGAGCACGATCTTGCGCCCGCCAGGCGGGATGATCCGCGTTTTCTTGTCGTTGACGGCCAGCCCCATGCGCCTGAGGATCGCCGTCGTGTCGCGCACGATCTTCTTTGCTCTCTCTCGGTCATAGCCTCGCGTCGTCGAGAATGTGATATCGTCGCTGTATCTCGTATAGGTCAGTCCCTGATTGGTAGCGAGTTTCGCAATTTTTTTGTCAGCCTCCACCATGATCAGGTTCGACAGCATAGGACTTGATGGAGCTCCTTGCGGGAGATAGCCGATGCCCCATTGCGTATAAAATTTTCGCGATTCACACTTCCTTACTAACCATTTGGAATCCTGCTGGTACCGTTTGCTGTTGGCCGGCGCGTGGGTGCACAGTCTTGCAAGCTCGAACGCGACGAGCGGCGCGTATCCCATTCTACGAAAGACACGGTAGACCTGAATCTCGCTAATTGACCCAAAGAATCCGCTGATGTCGAGTTTGATAAGCCAGCGCGCTTCGCAATGCTGCCTCGCACATTTACTGATCGACGCCTTCGGGCGGAATGCAGCGCTCGCGCGATGGACCGGCTGTCTGGCGAGCAGATGTCCAGCAATCCAGCGCTGGATATGCATCAGATCTGGTTCGGGAACGCTGATCAGCCGACGCCCTCCAGAGCGTTTCCTGATCCAGAAATATTGATATTCGAGCGTGCGTTGGCCGACCACGATTTTGCGCAGCTTGTAATAGGGGATGCCGGTCCGCGCAGCCAAGTGTCCCAGAGTCAGGATTGGCGGCAGGGTCGCATACGAGTCGAGGAAATCCGAAATCGCCTCGGCGCTCCGATCGACGACTTCTGGGTCGACCCCCTTCTCTAGACCTAATTCACGATAGCGTTGAGGAGACCACATAGAGGACTACTTTGATATCCGCCGCAGGCGGATGCATGCGGCCTATCCGGAGACATGCGCTCGATTAGAGAGGTCGCATGCAACCTCCTGTCAAGCGCGGACTTGTTCTGAGGGCAGCGGAAATCCGCGCCCCAACGCATGCCGTTGAGCATACGTCAATGCGTCCTTGCGGACGCGCACTAGCCTCCCGGTGGGCCCCTCAACTGGCGGGGATAATACACGTCAGATCCGACAGAGGGAAGCCGTCCCAGACGATTCGAAGAGCGGCCATCGAAGTTGAGTTCGGCACGTCCGGCGGGCGTCAACCGTAACGTCGGCGTCAGATATCCACGCGCCACGCAGCGATCGAGCATAGTGGTACATTCCTTGATGTCGTATCCGATCGCATAATTAAGCGCGGCGCGACTGCGGATTCCTTTGGCAACAAGCGCGAGGATCGTAGTCGCACTCATTCCGAGTGGCGCGGGCCCGAATATTGCGGCTGGCACAGCCTCATCGTTATCCGATAGCTCGCTCAAGATCGCGACCGGATCCCGAGCGAAAATATCGGGGGGAAAGGCGGATGCTTCTTCGGACAGAATTGAACGATCGGGAAACAATGGTTCCCAGTTCGCTTTTTTGCTCGCTGGTGCCCAGAAAATAGCGGGCACGTTGTTAGGGCAACCATGCTCGAAGATGAGAGCGGCCATGCTGTCGGCAAAGCCCAACTTCATCCTTGGACGTGAGGTTCGAGCGCCATAGGTCACGAACATATCCTTGACCTTCTGCTCGATGTCGTCAGGCCAAAGAACGTCCTCGAAGGTTGGACAATCCCTTGCGATGATCACCTCAGGCTGGCACCGATGTGCGCCGACGCATCGCTGGCCGCGGGCCGTGGCTGTGAAGGCGAGCGCCTTGAACACAATCTGGTGGCGACTATGCCACGACATAATGCTTGGCGAATGCCACATCGCCGAAATGAACTCGGTCGTGCGCTTACCCGATCCAATGATATCATCAACGACGAAGATCGCCCGCGCGCGCTCTTTACGCAGTGTTTCAAGGGAGGGATGATTGAGAAACTTGCCCTTAGCCGTTTTCGTAAGATTGCGGATGAGGGCGGCACATCTCGCTTCACTGCCTAGATCTGCTCCGGGGGGTACCGCTGAAAGCGGTTCGAATGGGGAATGTGGATTTCCCATTACCTCAAAGTAATTGCGGTTCGGATCGGCTTCGCGTGTTGCGTAAAGCGCAACTGGTCCCTCAATCGCCGAGGCTTCGTGTTCGATCAGAGATTGCAGCGCTCGCTCAAATGCGGAGTGTGATACGAGCGTAAGAGAACTAAGCAGTCTAACTGCAATTTCCTGATGCAAGAAGTCAAACTGCGACAGCCAATCCTTTGCCCGTGTAGTGTTCGGTAATCGAAGAGCGATATTTTCGCTATTTACCTGATTGCTGTGCACACCCGACATCATCCAGTCATCCTAATAGCACCCCATTTCACCCTCAAGCATACTGTTTTTGAGGTGCTGTCTCCGTTCAAACCTATTTCGATTTTCCTTACGGCGCAATCAAGTAGAGCGAAATCGTCAACAACCCACGCTGGCGGCAGCCTTGCTCGTATCTGGCCGACAGTGCGATTAAGCAAGGAATGCCCCGTTCTGATGAGAACCATCGTTGGCTGAGGCCACCGGGAATGACGGGAGTGTCTCAAAGATGGTTGATTGAGATTGTGCTAACAATGTCGGCTTACGGGCAACCGTCGTGACCGCTTAGGTGTCTGAGATGAGGGCGTAAGCGGAAGTTATATTCAGTGCAAATTCTGGTGATAGTCAGGAGATCTGATGCATCTGTATTTTGTCCAAGGAGCGAACAGAACCTTCCAGATATGGCAGGCTTGTCTTCTCGCGGGCAAAAACGAGGAGTGCTGTTTCTTTAATGGTTCTCAGTTTGTCATGAAGCCGGTTGCAACGCCAAGAAAGCCATAGACCCAGAGAAGATAGGTCATAAACAGTGCCATCATGATTGCAGTCCAATGAGCCATCTGTTTCTGGTTGCGGTGTTCGGTCTTGCGGGGTCGGCCTGGCCGACGTTTGATCGTGACGGGTTCTGGCGTAGCGGGTTGATAGCCAGTTGTACGCTGGTCGATAAACTCATCCAGAGCGGCAATTGGAAAAGCCCTGTCCCGTTTGCCATAGGTTACGGAAGCTGGACCACGTCCCTCGCTCACCAGATTCCGTAATCGACCATGGCTAATGCCCAGATAGGTTGCGGCATCGCGATAGCGCAAAACTTTAGGCGTGACGGGTGACTGGGCCAAGGATGCAGGACTCCCCAAAGGACACAAGATTTCAGATTGTTTTTTGGGGAGAAGAACGGTGTTGAACCGTGAAAACCTGATAGCACAGGAAGAGAGATCAGAGAAAGAAAATTCTTTCTCTGATCTCTCATTCCATTTTCTGGCGAAGTGATGAGGTTCTGACTGGAGATGAAGAGACTTCAGTCCTTCAGGGACTTATCTTCCGACAGCATACCCAACACACGTTCAGCTTCCTCAATCTGACGACTGATGTCTTCAGGAACGGGCTGGTAATAGCGGTCCAGTGATTTTAGATCGCGATGGCCAGTGACGCGTTTGAGGTCGAGCGGATTGGGCAGCAATTTTGCTAACCGGCTGGTTGCTTCATGTCTCAGGTCGTGAAAGGTCAGATCTTTCAGTCCGGCATCTCGTACCATACGGCCATATCGGACACTGAACGCTGCTTCAGTCCCGACATCAAAGAGGAGCTGTGTTGGTTTGGGCTGATGCGGAAGCGCGGCAAGCTTCTCTATCAGAAGGCGACGTGCGCCCGGCGTGAGGGGGCGTATCTCTGGCCCGTGCTCTTCCTGATGGCGATGCGTCTTGGTCTTTCCGCTTTCGCCGCCCAGCTTCAGGGTGCGACGCTGAAGGTCAATGTCGCACCAGCGAAGCTGTAGGGCTTCGCCCCGGCGTGTGCCTTGCTCAATCGACCATCGCACAAGCCAGACATCATCCGGGTGAGGGGAGCCGCTGACGGCTTCAATCAGGCGTTCAAATTCTCCTGGAAGAGAGGAATCCCGATTTTCCTTGAGGCGTCGGTTCCGCTTTTTGTCAGCCCCCTCGGGTCGTTTTACAACGCGGCCAGACGCATGGTTCACAATGGCGATGTCCCATTCCGAGATAGCATGTTGGATAATGGAGGCCAAAAGATTAAGGCGCTTCACCACAGTCGCGGCTGCATATCCGGCCGCGGTCATACGTTCACGGAAGCCACGGACGTCTGCGGCTGAGAATTTCGATAATCGTACCGAAGACAGTATGGTGTCGCGCAGAATGGCTGGGATATGCCCGATCCTGTCAGCTTTCCGATCGGCCATGCATTCATCGCGATATCGTTCAACAAGTGTGCCAATCGTCATCTTGTCGAGAGGGCGTGTATCTGTGAACTGGCCCAGTTCTGCTTTGGCGGCCGTTTCATTGAGCCAGCGCCGGGCCTGTGCGGCAGAGGAGAAAGTCTGCTGCACCCGGCGGCCATCGACCACCTTACGGGTCATGTATTGCTTGGGGCCACGATAGCTCACGCCGCGAGGTAAAGGCTTGCCTGTAGAGGGATCCGTGCGTCCGCTCATGACATCACCTGCAGGCGTGTTGATTTCGTCCACCATGAGAGAACACTACGACGTTCCTCGCGATGGTGCAAAAATGGTGCAAAAACCCATATTTTTTGGAGAAGTATTGCCAAAAAAGCCAATGAAACCAATGGCGTCCCGTACGGGATTCGAACCCGTGTTGTCGCCGTGAGAGGGCGATGTCCTAGGCCTCTAGACGAACGGGACGTAGAGGGTTGAGCGGATTACTACGAGAAAATCTGAGCGGGCACAAGCGGAGAAAAAGCAGGAGAGGGGAGTGTGGTTTGCAGGTAACAGGGGGCGGGTAAGGTTAAGCCTTTCCTTAGAATTGCGTTGATACGTTATATCATAACGTATAAGAGGCGGAAATTAGTTCATTCCCCAACCCTTAAAGGCCGATATCTTATGCTGGTGTCTCGTCTCTCTTTTCTGCTGGCATGCTCAACTGTCTGCACGACAACCGGTTTTCTGTTCTGTATCGAAAAAGCTCAGGCTCAGGCTTTGCCTGCCGGTACCGCGCAGACTGCGCAAACACTTCAGCCCACAGTTGAGAAAAAATCCGCTCAGGAAAAAAAGACGGCACAGACCTCTGCACGCAAGGTGCAGCAGAACGATACGGCTAAAGGAAAGCCCTCGGGGCAGGAAACCGTCTCTATTCAGCCGGCTCTGGCAAACACGCCGGAGCGCGTGACGGTCACCGCCCATCTGGACCGTGCCAGATCAGAACTCCAGCCCGATACAGGGGCTACGGTTTACCGTTTTGACCGTAAGGCGCTGGAAACTATTCCGGGCGGGGATAATACCCCGCTGAATCAGGTGCTTTTGCAGGCTCCCGGTGTGGCGCAGGATAGCTATGGTCAGATCCATGTGCGTGGTGACCATAACGAAGTGCAGTTCCGGCTGGATGGCGTACAGCTTCCTGAAGGTCTGAATGTGTTCGGTCAGGCTCTGATGACGCGCTTTGCAGATAGCATGTCCCTGACCACGGGCGCGCTGCCAAGTGAATTCGGATTTTTGCAGGCGGCTGTGGTGGATATCACCACCAAGAACGGCACGACCAATGCAGGCGGGAACGCCTCCATTTACGGTGGCGCACGGGATTACTTTTTCCCGTCTCTTCAGTATGGCGGCCATCAGGGGAAGTGGGATTACTTCGCGACTGCAGATTTTGTGCATGATCGCGTAGGGATTGAAAACACGACCAAATCCTTTAACGCCGTGCATGATCTGAGCAATCAGTATCACTTCCTCGGGCATCTCCGGTACACAGCGGATGAAAATACCCGGATCAGCTTTATTGCCGGTGTGTCTAACGCGGAGTATCAGCTGCCAAATAACCCCGGTCAGCAGACGCAGTTTGCAGAACCCTCTTATACCGGGAGTAATCTGGCGCAAAAGCTTGATGGCAGTGTGGATAGTGCCAGTCTGAATGAACATCAGAAGCAGATTACGGATTTTGCTATTCTGGCTCTCCAGAAAGAAATTGGCGCGTTCAGCCTGCAAAGCTCCGTTTTTACTCGTTATAGCAGCCTGCGTTATTCACCGGATGAGCTGGGTGATCTGGTTTATAACGGTATTGCCCAGCGGGCGGCTCGGTCCATTTTCTCCACCGGCACACAGCATGACGTGACCTGGCATGCTGCAAAAGATCATACCGTACGCTTTGGCTTCCAGGTTTTTGTGGAACGCACGGTCTCCAAAACTGATTCCACGGTCTTCGGGGCAAACGGTGTTGATGAGGATGGCAACCCGACCTTTGATTCAGCGCCTGTCAAAGTCTATGACGGCAGCGGTAAGAC
Organism: Acetobacter sp. P5B1; assembly: GCF_018811985.1. Classification (NCBI taxonomy): domain Bacteria; kingdom Pseudomonadati; phylum Pseudomonadota; class Alphaproteobacteria; order Acetobacterales; family Acetobacteraceae; genus Acetobacter; species Acetobacter sp. P5B1. The sequence goes on from NZ_JACRVS010000011.1 coordinate 16,590, forward strand.
CGGCACGGTTTACGGCCTGTATGCACAGGATGAATGGACGCCTCTGCGCAACCTGACCATTAACTACGGTCTGCGTTTTGATGGAGTAAGCGAATATACCAGCCAGAAGCAGGTCAGTCCGCGTCTGAACGTTGTCTGGAAACCCTGGAAAGGGGCCACGCTGCACGCAGGTTATTCCCGCTACTTCACTCCGCCGCCGTTTGAAGTGGTCAGCAGCTCTGCGCTTTATAAATTTGCAAACACAAGTTCTGCTGCAGAGGTTATGCAGAACTCAACAGTTAAGGCGGAGCGCGACCATTACTTTGATGCCGGCATTCAGCAGCAGATCCTGCCAGGCTGGCGCGTGTCTTTTGATGCCTATTACAAGCTGGCTGATAACCTGATTGATGAAGGGCAGTTTGGCGCGCCAATCGTGCTGAGTGGCTTTAACTACCGTAAAGGTCAGGTGAACGGCTACGAGGTCAGCACTTCCTATGACAAGGGGCCGCTGTCTCTTTACGGGAATTTCTCATGGTCTCGCGCGATTGGCAAAGATATCACCAGTGCGCAGTTCAACTTCGGGCAGGATGATCTGAATTACATCAGCCATCGTTGGATTCATCTGGATCACGACCAGCGCTGGACGGCCTCTGCCGGGGCGGCTTACAGCTTCTTCCACAAAAGCTGGCACCCGCTGCGGGTTTCCGCCACCATGGTTTATGGCAGTGGCCTTCGCGCTGATGGTGATGTGCCGAACGGGGCTGTTGTGCCGCAATATGCAACGTTCAACTTTGCCGCGGTGCAGACTTTCAAGAACCTGTTTGGGCATTCTTTCCTTGGCAACACGCAGCTTCGGCTTGACGTTACCAACCTGTTTGACCGCGCCTATCTGCTGCGTGATGGCAGCGGTATTGGTGTGGGAGCGCCGCAATATGGTCTGCGCCGGACTATTCTGACGGGTATTACCCAAAGCTTCTAAATATCAGGTGTCAGAAAATAATTTACTCTAATACGTAAAATATTTTCTGACTTTATATGCTCTGTATAATGAATTTAGCCCCCAGTCCTTTTACGGATTGGGGGTTTTTGTAATAAAATCCATAAAAAATTTCTGTTAACCATCCTGAACGGGTGATAGAGGACTATCTGTTCAGCATGGCAACATTTTTCTGCACAGGATTGTGCAAGCGTCTGCTGTACTATGCGGCATAGCAGCCTGTTAATTGTAAACACGCTTAGGGCAGAGTAAGAGCCACATTCGCATACGGAAACCGTATCGGATGTTTGGGAGAGCACGAAATGGTACAATCAAGACGGAACATACCCAGTATGTCTGACCAGTCTGAGGACCATGTAAACGATAGTGAAGAACGGGATATTGTCTCTCCCGGGGCTGATCTCGGGCAGAGAATGAAGATCCTGCGTAAGGCCGCCGGGCTGACGCAGCAGCAGGTTGCGGATGCGCTGGGCGTGTCACGGCCAGCCATTGCGTTCTGGGAGACGGGACGGGAAGGGAGTGCGAGAAAGCATATTCCCAAACTGGCCGCCCTGTTTGGTGTGGAGCCGGAAATTTTCCTCACGGGTTATGTGCAGGAAGATATCGCTCTGACAGTCACGCCGGATGAATATGATATCCTGCGCCTGTACCGCATGCTTGATCCGTCTCGTAAGGTTTCTGCCCAGAAGTGGATAGAACGGCAGGTCAAAATGTGGCGCAAAAGCGAAGGCAGCCTCTGACGCAGACTTACGCACGCGGACATGTGAGGGAACTCGCAGCCAGCTAACCCGCTTACACACTCAATCGGAGGAACGATAAAACAGGGAGAGCACAATGAAACGTGCCGCCTTTTTTCTGCTGGTTGGGATGGGAACTCTGCTGACGCTCAGCTTTGCTGAGCCGGTGCGGGCATCAGACGTGATGCCCGCTGTGGTGGAAGTTCCTGCTGTGGAAGGCGGTCTGTATCATGTGGATGGCCTGCGTACACAGGTGGTTTTTTCAGTCTCCTGCCTGAGTGTCAGCTGGTATCATGGCTTGTTTTCTGGCGTGTCGGGTTCTCTCCAGCTTGATTCTGCCCATCCTGAACAATCCCATGTCGCGTTGCGCTTACCTGTGCAGTCCCTGACGACAACTTCCGGTTCCGTCACAGAAACGCTCTGGGACGAAGGCTGGCTGGATGTCCGCAAATATCCGGATGCCACGTTTGTTTCGACACAGATTGTGTCGGATGGTCTGTCACAGGCCAAAGTAGCCGGACGTCTGACACTGCATGGCGTGACACGGCCCGTAACACTGCATGTCCATTTTGTCGGGGCAGGCAAAAACCCGATGGATCACGATTATACCGTCGGGTTTGAAGCCCACGGAACCATTCAACGCAGCGCTTTTGGGATCAGAAACGCCATGGCCGCTGTGGGGGATGATGTGAAGCTGACTCTGACGGGCGTTTTTGAAAAAAGCCCGTCAGGCACAATCCACTAAGTCAAAATCAGGATGTTTGCAGGGCAAGAGCGGCAGTGGTCGCCACATCTTTGCGCAAGGCGATAACATTGCCTTTCCCGTCCGGGTGGACACGGTTGGTCAGGATCAGGACAAATGTTTCCTTGTCCGGCACCAGCCAGAGAGAGGTGCCGGTAAAGCCGGTATGCCCGAAGGAATTCGCCGGGAAATATTCGCCGCGTGGTGACGAATAATGCGTTGCGATATCCCAGCCTAACCCGCGCAGATCAGACTTACCGGCAGGTTGCTGTGGGGTGGACATCAGCACAAGCGTTTCCGGGCGCAGCGGGAAGGCTGAGGGTAGCCCGGCCCGACGAGCCAGCAGAGCATGCGCATAGGTCAGCATATCATCCGCGCAGGAGAACAGGCCGGCATGCCCGGCAACGCCATCCATGCGGCGCGTGGTGGGGTCATGCACCACGCCACGGAGCAACTGGTTCTGCTCATCATACTGGGTAGGGGCTATGGCATCGTGCAGGGCGCTGTCCGGTAAAAAGAAGGTGCGGGAGAGGCCAAGAGGCTGAAGGATGTTTTGCGTTGCATAAACATCCAGAGAGAGGCCCGAAAGTTTTTCAACAATCAGCCCCAGCGTAATGAAATTGATATCGCTGTAAACAAACCGCTCACCCGGCGGATGGACAGGGACAGCGTCCATCACACGTTGAACAGCAGCTTCCTTGCCGTGCCAGGGCGTGGACAGATCAAGGTCGGGGGCCAGACCGGAATAGTGGGTCAGCAGCAGGCGGACGGTAATGGCCTGTTTCCCCTTGGCAGCAAAGGCCGGAAGATACGTGCTGACCGGTTCATCCAGTTTTACAAGGCTGCGTTCATACAGCTGCATAATGGCCGGGGCGGTGATCAGAACCTTGGTCAGAGATGCCATGTCGAACAGGGTGTTCCATGTCATCGGTTCTTTATGAGGAACCAGCGCCCGGTTCCCAAAAACACCTTTCCACAGCGTTTGTCCGGCCTGACCGATGGCCGCGACCGCACCGGGGGTTTTGCCCTCCTGAACCGCTTTCTGGAAAATCGGATCGAGAGTGGCAAAGCGCCCTGTGGGCGCGTTTTGTGCCCATGCGGCGTTCATGCCGAGCAGACCAAGTCCGGTGGCCAATGTACCGGTTTTCAGAGCCATACGGCGGGAGAGGCGGAAGGAAGCAGGCATGAACAAGTGTCCGGAGCAAAGGAAACAGGTATCAGAGGCGAGAGTGTAAAAGAGAAGTGTCTTGTTGCGCTAGCGTGATGGCAGATGTTGTACGGAAAAGTGCTGAAAAGGTGCGCGCACGCCCAGACACCATCAGTCAAAGGGCAACCTGCTTCACGTACCGGAACGTCAGATTAAAGCGGGCAGGGCCGGTTAGTGGGTGCAAACCTTGTTCCAGTGGTTTGACCCCATGATAATGCAGCCGGGCTTTGCCACCCCACACCAGAACATCCCCATGTTCCAACAAGATGGGATGCGCGCGCGTGGTGCGTTGCAGGCCGCCCCATAAAAACAGGATGGGCAAACCGAGTGAGACAGAGACGATCGGCTGGGTGATATCGCCTTCATCCTTGTCCTGATGCGCTGTCATACGGGTGCCGGCTTCATAGCGGTTAATCAGGCAGGCATTGGGCTGAAAGCCTTCAAAGCCCGCAGCGGCAGCACTGCGGCTGGCAAGCTGAAAGAGGAGGGGCGGCATGGCGGGCCAGGGGGCCTGTGTGGTCGGGTCTGTGCGCGTATAGCGGTAGCCTGCCTGATCGGTAATCCAGCCCCATGTGCCGCAGCTTGTCATGGCGACAGACATTTGCCGCCCTCCGGGTGTCAGCATCCTACGGAGGGGGGCTGCGTGCAGAACCGGGGTGAGGGCGCGCAAGATGTCTTCTGCCTGCTCCAGCGCAAAACCCCGTAGCAGAGTGGCACCCGGGCTGAGCGTGACGCGTTTGGGTCGGGTGTCTGTCAGCCCGAGATCCATCTGGCCAAAACCCATCTGCGGCGGCGTGCTGTCTGGCATGAGGAGACCCTTCTGGCAGAATGAGACCAAAGGGTGCCGAACCAGAGCTGCCGGAGCAATGGAAATTATTTCCGTAAAAAGACAAATGCCCCGCAGAGGCAAAACTGTCTCTGCGGGGCACTGTAAAGCAGGAAGCCGTCAGCTGGTTTCGTTGATCAGGAAACGAGCGTGCGCTTCTGAGGCTCAACTCCCGACATATTCGGGACTTCGGCAGCCGGTTTAATCAGTGTGACCAGCCCGACCACCACCAGATTGACCATCAGAGACAACAGCCCCGTTGAGATCATGCCGGAGAGCGGACCAAGTGCGACCATATGGATGGGTTTCAGCCCGTCCATCCAGCACAGGCCCAGCCCGAAAATGCCGCCCACAGCCCAGCCCGCCAGCATGGCAACAGCCGAAAAGCGGACACGCAGCAGGCCAAGGATGAGTGCCGGGAAAGTCTGGAGGATAATCACGCCGCCCAGCAGCTGGAAATCAATGGCGAATTTGGCGTTCAGGAACAGCACGCACAACAGAGCGCCAACTTTAACGGCGAGCGCCGTGATGCGGCTGGTGCGAACCGGGTCTTTCTGCGGAGGCAGCAGGTTGTTAGTCACAAGGTTGGCCGCCCCAATGGCCATGACAGCTGCCGGAACCAGCGCACCCACCGCAATGGCGGCAAAGCAGAAGCCGCTGAACCATGCCGGAAAGATCTTCTGGAACAGCAGCGGCACAACCATGGTGGCATTGTCCGTCTTGATGCCTGCGGTGTGTGCCATCAGTCCCAGCATGGCAATCAGCCCCAGAACAATGGTGTAGATGGGCAGGAACACGGCATTCTGGCGAATGGTGTCCGCAGATTTTGCCGCCAGAATACCGGTGAGCGTATGCGGATACAGGAAGGCCGCCAGAGCGGAGGAAAGCGCCAGCGTGGCATAAGGCAGGCCCTGACCGGCATGCAGAACCGGCTGGCTGGTATCAGCCCCGGCAAACAGCGCGGCATAGCCCCCCATGTGCAGCGGAATGACCGTAACCGCCACCAGAACGGCGATGTAGATCATGATGTCCTTGATGAAGGCCGTCAGCGCAGGAGCATGCAGGCCGCCGAGCCATGTATAGGCGGCGAGTGAGACAAAGGCGATGATCAGCGGGATATCGCCCGGCAGGCCCAGAGCCTGAATGACCGTACGGATGCCGATCAGCTGGAGAGCGATATAGGGCATAACCGCCACCAGGCCGGTGATGGCTACCACAATTTCCAGCGGACGGCTGTTAAAGCGGGCCCGCACAAGGTCCGCTGCCGTGGCATGGCCCCCGGCATGTGCCAGTTTCCACAGGCGCGGCATGACGAGAAAAATGAACGGATAGACGATGATGGTATAAGGCAGCGCAAAAAAACCATACCCACCCGCTGCATAGACCAGTGCTGGCACAGCGATGACGGTATAGGCGGTATAGAAATCGCCCCCGACCAGAAACCATGTGACCCACGCGCCAAACTGGCGGCCACCGAGGGACCATTCCTCATCAGACGAAACAGTCGCACTTTTCCCGCCGCCGAACAGCCCGCGGAGCCACTGGATGGAACTGCCGATGATGATGGTTGCCGCAAAAAAGAGGATAAAGACGCCCAGCGCCCAGGGGTTAATGCCGGTCATGCGTCATGCCCCTTTTTCCAGACAATCCAGATGAGAACGGAGGTTACCGGCACCCAGGCAAGCTGGTACCAGTAGAAAAAGGGGAAGCCAAACAGTACGGGCGTGTAGCGGTCGTACAGGGGCGTCCAGAGCAGCCCGAGGAAGGGCAGCAGGAGCAGCAGATACAGGATTTTCATTTTAAAACGACCGGGTTTGTTATTTTTTATTTTGGACCCGAATAGTCATGCACGCAGGCGCGGGGGTGTCAATTGCTTGTTGCGGGCTCAGGGGGAATTGATGCCCAGAGTGCGTTTTTCCAGCAGGAAAGCGGTATTTTTGCCAGCCTTGTCATAACACAAAGGGGATAGCTGGCCCCTTTTCGGTTCTGGTCTTTCAGGAGAGCGCTCTGAAAGACCAGTAATATTGGAAGGCTGCGTTAGTTGATTTTTCTGTGTTGTAACACTGTATTGAGGCGGTCACTGTACTGGCGGTAGCTGCCTTCCSGCACACAGCCCATTTCTTCCAGATCCTCAAGGTCTGCCCCATGGTTGATCCATGTGTTCACTTCCCGGAAGTCCAGCGCGGGGGGGATGGTGTGCGCTTCAAACACCAGCGGGTTTTCTTCCCCCTGTGTGGCGCCAAACGGCATGAAATTTTCAGCCGCCGGCACCTTGCTGCCCTGCAGGCTGATTTCACCGCAGACAATTTGTTTGTCACCAGAGCTATGGGTGCTGATTTTTCGGAACTTCGGGTGGTCCTCTGCAAAGCGGGTGCTCAGCATATGCAGGGTAGATTTTACAAACGGGCTTGCATTCTTGTCACTGCCATCAACCACCGTCTGCGCATGTGCTGCGCCCACGGAGGGGAGCAGAGACAGGCCTTGCAGGCTCAGGCAAAGAATAAGGGCACGTTTCATGGTCAGGTCCTTCTTGCATGCTGGGCGCATGGTGCCTTGCCAGAACAGGAAGATCAATTCCGCCCTGTTCTGGCAAAGGGATAGATAGGGTTACAGTCTGCGGCCTGCGGGGCTGATGCCGCCACAGGTCAGCCGACCGCCGGGCATCGGGTAGGGCACGCCAGTCGTCGCGGGCAGGGAAAGGGGCAGCCCGCGCAGACTACGCACGGCCAGAAACCCGAAACATTCGGCCTCCAGTGCATCACCATCCCATCCCAGAGTTTCGACGGGCTGCACCGTGCCGGATAGTCTTTCCGCCAGCATATGCATCAGTGTCGGGTTGTGTCGCCCACCGCCGCAGACAAACCAGTGCAGTGGTTGCTCTGGCAGCGGGGTGCTGGCAATCGCGGCAGCAGTAAAGGCGGTGAGGGTAGCAGCCCCGTCCTGAACGCTCAGAGTGGAAATCTGTTCCAGCGCCTGATGGAAGCTTAGCCGGTCGAGCGATTTCGGCGGCGGTTTGTGGAAGAAGTCATGCGCCAGAAGGGTGGAGAGGCAGTCCATATCGACCGTTCCCTGCGCAGCACAGGTGCCGCTAAAATCGCAGGGCTGGCCGGTATGGCGGAACATCCAGTCATCCAGCAAAGCGTTCCCCGGCCCGGTGTCACACGCCAGTACGTCGCCAGATTTAGTCATGAGGGTGAGGTTGGCAACGCCGCCAATATTTAGCACAGCAGCGGGCGTGGCGTGCCCATGCAGCAGGGCTGCATGGTAAAGCGGAGCAAGTGGTGCGCCTTCGCCCCCTGCCTGAACGTCAGCGGTGCGGAAATCATGAATGACGGGCAGATCCGTCGCGGCAGAGAGGCGGCTGGCATTGCCAATCTGCCATGTGCGGCCAGGTGCATGCAGAATGGTCTGTCCATGCAGGCCAATAACATCCACAGGAGTGTTTCCTGCTTTGGCACGCACAGCCTGCACGGCCTGCGTGTGCACGTCGGTCAGCGCCAGTTCTGCGTCCAGCAGGTCCGCATCATCCGCGGAAAGGCTGGCTGCGCGGTCCAGAATATCGCGCAGTCTGGCACGGAGGGCGGTATCATAAGGGACTGTCAGAGACGGTCCGTGATGAAAAACCCTGATACCATCTGTTGTAATGAGCGCGGCATCCACGCCGTCCAGAGAGGTGCCGCTCATTAGGCCGATGGCTGTCAGCGGCGTGCGTGTTGTATTTTCCTGTGCATCCTGTGCGGAGAGAGACAGATCAGCTGAAGAATCAGTCCCTGTCATGGTGTAGCACCAGCAAAGGGTGCTGCACTGTCTATGCCGGGCAAAATGCGCCCCGTGCTGACCTGCCAGAGCAAAATACGGTCCTCACCATTGGTGGACACATGCAGGGCCAGAAGGTCATCCCGCACACGGGCCATGCTGATCAGATGTGTGCCAGCAGGCAGAACCGGACGCGCGGGGGCATCCTGCAAGGGAACAGCCGGGGCAGAAAGAGCGGCACTGGTGGAGGGCGTATGAGACCCCATCCGGTGGATAATCACGCCCACCAGCCCAAGGGTGCCCACCACAATCAGAATACCCATCCCGATGACAGCCGCCATCAGTGCTTTGGGCGTGCCCGGCGTTTGTTCCATAGTCTGTCCTGCTTGTCTCTGCTCAGCGCGCCGAGGCGGTCTGGATGTGGCGCTTCATAGTTTGGATCACAGTCGGTAGCCCATCAAAAATGGCCTGCCCGATCAGGAAATGCCCGATATTCAGTTCCATGATTTCGGGAAGAGCTGCAACGAGGCCGACATTTTTATAAGTCAGTCCATGCCCTGCATGCACTTCCAGTCCTGCAGCGGCGGCCTGTGTTGCTGCTGCGTGCAAACGGTCCAGTTCACCAGCGCGGCCTTCGGCATAGGCTCCGGTATGCAGTTCCACCACCTGTGCGCCTGCGGCAGCGGCGGCCTCAATCTGCGCGGGGTCCGGGTCGATAAACAGAGAAACGCGAATGCCTTTTCCCGCTAAAGCCTGAACACGGGGTTTCAACGCGGCGAGTTGTCCGGCAACGTCCAGGCCTCCTTCCGTGGTCAGCTCTTCCCGCCGTTCCGGCACAATGCAGCACGCATGCGGCAGCAGTTTGCAGGCGAGGGCGACCATCTCATCCGTGGCAGCCATTTCCATATTGAGCGGCGCTTCAACCTCTGCGCGCAGGCGCTGGAGGTCGGCATCCCGAATATGGCGGCGGTCTTCCCGCAAATGCGCGGTAATGCCATCCGCGCCGGACTGCACAGCCAGCAGAGCAGCAGCAACCGGGTCTGGGTGAGCGCCGCCACGGGCATTCCGAACAGTGGCGACGTGGTCAATATTCACTCCAAGCCGAATGGCGGGGCGGGATGTCGTCGTCATGATGCCTTCCTTCGGTTTTCGACCAGTTCTGCTGCCAGCCTCAGTGCGGCCAGCAGGCTGCTCGGGTCAGCCTGTCCAGTCCCTGCAATGTCAAAAGCTGTGCCGTGGTCAGGCGATGTGCGGATAATAGGCAGGCCCAGCGTGATGTTCACGCCTTCCGCCATATCCAGCGTCTTGAGCGGGATAAGACCCTGATCGTGATACATGCATAACGCCACATCGTACCGGGCACGTGCGTCCGGCGTGAACATGGTGTCCGGCGGCAGGGGGCCGAAAATGGTCATGCCTTCGTCCTGCAAGGTGCGGATGGCAGGGATGATGCAGTCCAGTTCTTCACGGCCCATCAGTCCGCCTTCGCCCGCATGCGGGTTGAGGCCCGCAACTGCCACGCGCGGGTTGGTCAGGCCAAAATCGCGCTTTAATCCCTGCACCGTGGTGCGGGCGGTGCGGATAATCAGTTCTGGCGTCAGCTGCTCAATCGCCTTGCGCAACGCCACATGCACGGTTACCGGCACAACCTTGAGCGACGGGCCAGCCAGCATCATGACATCCTGACCGGGCACGCCGCAGAGTTCAGCCAGATACCCCGTGTGGCCGGGATGCGTGAACCCAGCCTGCTTCACCACGTCCTTGCTGATGGGGTTAGTGACTACCGCAGAGGCCTCACCAGCCTGCACCAGACGCACGGCCTGCGTGATGCTGTCGATCACGCTGCCTGCGTTCCGGCTGTCCGGCGCGCCGGGGGTGACCGGCACAGCCAGAGATAACGGTAAAACCGGAATGGCATCCCGAAAAACCGTTCGGGCTTCATGAATGTTTCCAAGAACACGAACAGGAGCCTCTGTTTCCAGAAGAGCCGGGTCTCCCAGAAACGCAAAGGCCGGTCCGCTTTCCCGGAGCGCCTGCCAGGCCTTCACGGTAATTTCCGGGCCTATGCCTGCCGGGTCACCTTGTGTCAGCACCAGCATGGTGGTCAGTCCCTCAGTGTTTGTGTCAGTGGGTTTTCCGGGCAGCCAGTGCGTAAAGCACCCGGATCCATGAGCGCATGCCCTTGTGGAAGCAGGTCAGGTCATACTTCTCATTCGGGGAATGAACGCGGTCATCTTCCAGCCCGAAGCCGATGAGCAGGGAGTCCATGCCCAGAGCTTCCTGCACTTCCGTCACCACAGGGATGGAGCCACCACAGCCGATGACGGCTGCTGGATGTTGCCATTCTTCTTCCAGCGCCTTCAGGGCAGGCGGCAAGAACGGCATATCCGCAGAGACGATGCTGGCGCGGGAGCCACCATGTGCCGTGAAGTCTGCCTTACAGTCTGCGGGCAGGCGGGTTTCAACATGGGCACGGAAGGCCGCACGAATGGCTTCCGGATCCTGATCGCCGACCAGACGGAAGGAGACTTTCGCCATGGCTTTGGAGGGCAGAACCGTCTTGAAGCCCTTTTCCTCATAGCCGCCGCTGATACCGTTAATCTCGCAACTCGGGCGGCACCATGTCTGTTCAAGAGCCGTATAGCCAATCTCGCCGGCAGGCAGGCTCAGGCCAACCGGAGCAAGACCTTCTTCGTCACTCGGGCCGATCTTGCGCCACAGGGCACGCGTTTCTTCCGGGATGACCGGCACGCCCTCATAAAAGCCCTGCAGTGTGACACGGCCCGTTGCGCCGTCGCGCAGGTCAGACAGGATATCGCACAGAAGCTGAATAGGGTTACGGGCCGCGTTGCCATACATACCGGAATGCAGGTCACGGTTTGCGCAGGTAATGGTGACTTCCTCGCCCACCATGCCGCGCAGCATGGTGGTGATGGCGGGCATACCGCGGCCCAGCATGCCGGTGTCACAAATCAGCGCAACATCGGCTTTCAGTTCATCCCGATTGGCTTCCAGAAACGGCAGCAGGTTTACGCCACCAGATTCTTCCTCGCCTTCAATCAGCATGGTCACACTCAGCGGCAACGTGCCGTCGGCAGCGCGCAGGGCGCGGCAGGCCTCCACAAAGGTCATCACCTGCCCTTTGTCATCGGCAGCGCCGCGGGCTGTGATTTCCATGTCCCCGGTCGGTCCTTTGACGAGAACCGGTTCAAACGGAGCGGAGGTCCACAGGTTTAGCGGGTCAACCGGCTGCACGTCGTAATGGCCGTAGAACAGCACATGCGGGGAGCCTTCCGGTCCTTTGGCATGCGCCACAACCATCGGGTGGCCGGGCGTTTCACGCGTGCTGGCGTCAAAGCCAATCTCGCTCAGCTCCTTCACCAGCCATTCCGCTGCCTTGCGGCAGTCGGGGGCATGGTCGGGCTGGGTGGAAATGCTGGGAATACGCAGCAGGTCAAAAAGACGCTTCAGGCTGTCATCCAGCCCTTTGTCTGCCAGATCAAGAGCGGCCTGTTCTGTCATTTTTTCATCCTCTGCATCGTAGGGCTCAAATACGTCAGGCTCAGCGGCCTGTGATGCTCATGCAATCACACGATTTGAAGGCAGAGGAAAGGTTAGAAACCGTCTGGGGTGAAATCAGCCAGAAATTGATACAGCAGGTTGGGCGTGTACCCGTATTCCACTGCCTGCACCGCTTGCGGTTGGATGACGCGATACCAGGTGGGATCAAACTGGCTGGAAAGCTGCACCGTATCCGGCATGCTCTTGTCCGCATGCAGCAGGTGGATAAACGGGGAGAGATGCGCCAGTTCCGGGTTTTCCGGCCTGTTGCGAATGTAGACTTCCGGGTTGAAAAACAGGTGCCCGGACCGATGTTCCTTGTCGCCTGACCGCAGGAAATGGTCATAGCCGTTGGCAAACCCGTTTTTCTCCAGGTTGGCCAGACTGATATCGGGGGAGCGGGATGTATAATACCGTTCGGAGAACAGATAGTGGGGGGACTGCGTTTTGAACCCGCTGCGGCAGTAATGCTCAAAACCTGACCGGCAGCGGTTGGCTGCAATCTCAGCCAGTGCTTCCGAGCAGTTCCGCCGATACCATTCTTCATCAAAATAGCGGTTAGGAGAATGACCGGAAAACGCCCCCTGATCCTCGTACCATGCCTTGAGATCCGCATCCGGGAGCGAGATGACGTCTCCCAGAACAGTTTTATATTCCTGCCGGTACCACTCTGGGTCAAAGGCTTTCCAGAGGGGAGGGAACTGGAGAGACGTCATCGCATCAGCCTTTCTTCAAACCAACGAGAAGAGCAGGGCGCTGGAGTTTATCAGCCCTGAGCGCGGCGGTTGCGCCAGAGTTCCGCAAAATCGATCTGCTGGACCACAATTGGCAGGAAGCCGGCTTCACGACTTAACGTAACCAGCAGGTTCCGCGCCCCGGGGAACAGCAGGCGCGGGGCTTCAATCAGCAGGAGCGGCTCAAATGTTTCCGCCGTCGAATGATTGAGTGTGAAAATCCCGGCATAGGTCATCTTGGTTTCAAACAAACGCACCGGCTCTTCACCATTCGGGCCCGGAGCCGTCTGGCCCTGACAGTGCATGACCAGCTCGACCTCAAAATTCGGCATGTTTTCGCCAATCTGATTGGCGCGGACATCAACCATAATGGCAATCTGCGGCCGTTCCTGAGCAAGGGCATAAACGGTCGGGGCGCCAATAACCTGAAATGTGACGGCCTTGACGTATTGGATTCCCATCAAAACGCCGGGTTTTGCGGAGGAACTTGCAGCGCCGCCAATAGAATCTGTCATAAAATCGTTCTGGTCAGCCATGGTGTGCAAAGGCTCCTGTCGTCAAATTTCAATCTATGGTGGGTAAGGAAGAAAAGCGCCAAAGTACGGGATGAGTAACAGATTAGTGCCTGATGTGCGAGGGGGGTAGTCCGTTTATTGCCCCATGAGAACAGTATTAAAATATCAAACCTTAACAAAAATTTGGGGTATAGCGAGGTAGTCGGCTCTTGCGTCTTTTCTTTCATCTGATTCCTTGCTCTCCGTACACTGGAAGGCTACGAGAAACCCATGATCAGACTCACTGTTGTTATCCCCTTCCTGCTGGCTCTTGTCATTTTCAGCGCCAGTAATCAGGACCCGCTGGATATGTGGCTGCTCACCTATAGCTGGAAGTGTTCAGCTGGGGTGCTGGCCCTGATCGTCGCGGCGACGGGCTTTATCATGGGGGCGTTCTGCCTGTGGGCAGCCGAGCTGGTGCAGCGCCGCCGCGCCCGCAAGGCGGAACAGCGGATCAAAGAGCTGGAAGCTCAGCTGGCGCAGGTGCAGGCGGCGTCTGCCGTTGCTCCGCAGGTTGTGGCTCCCGCATCATCCGTGACTGGTCATGCCTCTCCTTCTCCCGTGCAGGAAGATCGTATCTGACATGAAGCGTAAGACTGGCCTGATTGCGGCACTCGATACACAAAATGCCGCGACGGCGCAGGCATGGGCGCAGGCGGTGGCGCCATCCGCCGGGGCGGTAAAGCTTGGGCTGGAATTTGCCTATGCGGCAGGGTTTCAGGCTGTGGCCGATGTAGCGGGCGCAACCCCGCTGTTTCTGGACCTTAAGCTGCACGATATTCCCAATACGGTTGCTGCGGCCATTAAATCCCTGTCTACCCTGCGCCCCAAAATGCTGACGCTGCATGCCTCTGGTGGGCTGGCCATGATGGAAGCTGCCCGCAAAGCGTGTGACGAGGCTTTTCCGGCTGATGCCCGGCCCGCGTTGCTGGCTGTTACAGTGCTGACCAGTCTGGATGATCACGCTCTGGAACAAACCGGCGTGATGGACGGCGCACGGGCGCAGGTGCTGCGTCTGGGCAAGCTGGCCATGCAGGCCGGGATTGATGGGTTGGTCTGCTCTGCGCATGAGCTTGCTCCCCTGCGGGATACGCTGGGTGATGCGCCTTTGCTGGTCACGCCGGGAATCCGGCCCGCTGGCAGTCAGGCGGGAGACCAGAAGCGGATTATGACTCCCCGGCAGGCCAGTGAGGCCGGGGCCGACTGGATTGTAGTCGGTCGTCCTATCACGCAGGCAGCAGATCCGGCCGCCGCTGCGGCTGCCATTGCGGCAGAACTGGCCGCGTAACATGGCACATGATCCGGCCTCTGGTGCTCGTGGTGTTAAAATTTGCGGGCTGACGGAAGAGGCCGGGTTTGATGCCTGCATCACACATGGCGCGGACTGGGTGGGGTTCGTGTTTTTTGACCGCTCCCCCCGCTGCGTGACAGCCGCGCAGGCCCATGCGCTTTCTGCCCGGCATGCAGGAGGCCCTGCGCGCGTCGGGCTGTTTGTGCATCCTGATGATGAGACCCTTGCCCGTGTGCTGGAGGGTGTCTCGCTGGATATTTTGCAGATCTATGCTTCTTTTGAGCGGGCGACTGAGGTGCGTGCGCGCTTTGGGTTGCCTGTCTGGCTCTCTCAGCCAGTGTCTGCGCGCGCTGATTTGCCGGCGCACTGCCCCGCCGGAGTGGAAAGACTGCTGATTGAGCCAAAGCCGCCCGCCAGCGCGACGCGCCCCGGAGGCAATGCCCAGCAACTGGATTGGGGACTGATGAAGGGCTGGATGCCGACTTTTCCGTGGATGCTGGCGGGCGGCCTGAACCCGGCTAATGTGGCGCAGGCTGTGGCGATAACCGGGGCTCCCACGGTGGATGTGTCCTCCGGGGTGGAAAGTGCGCCCGGTATCAAAAGCCCGGATGCCATTGCCCGCTTCATCCAAAATGCCCGATCGGTCACTTTTTCGGCCTGACGGGCAAAAACGCTCGTTTTCCCTCTTGCCTGATCCGTCAGAATTGCTATTACCACTCCCGCGCCGGAGAGATGGCCGAGTGGCTTAAGGCGCACGCTTGGAAAGCGTGTGTACGTTAATAGCGTACCGAGGGTTCGAATCCCTCTCTCTCCGCCAGATAACTTCAAAAAATATCTGTTTTGATAGAGTTATCTTGATAAGCCTTTTCAGGCTTATTCCTGAAATCATCACTGAAAAATTTCACCAAAGCAGTTTTTTAGCGCGCTTTGGCTTCTGAGGCGTTTGAGAAAACACGCTTCTTCCAAGAGAGCTGATAGTGCTTCGTGCAGGACAGGGTCCTTCTTCCCTGAGTTGCACCTAAGCTGTCTAAGACAAGCCTTCCTCCACTAGGCCTCATCCGATGCACGGAACCAAAGCCATGATCAGGTCCTTATAGATACTGTCTGGGGCGGCGCTCGGGGCCTCATACCCACAGGAAGGATCGCTTATCATGATTACCGTGCATCATCTGGACAATTCACGTTCCCAGCGGATTCTCTGGCTGCTGGAGGAGCTGGAATTGCCCTATGACATCAAGTTTTATAAGCGCGATCCCAAAACCATGATGGCCCCAAAATCTCTGCGGGCCATTCATCCCCTGGGCAAGGCTCCCGTCATCACAGATACCGATGGTAATGTGACGCTGGCAGAAAGCGGGGCGATTATCGAATATCTCATCAATAAATACGGCAATGGCCGACTGGCACCTGCGCGCGATACACCCGAGTACATCCGCTTCATCTACTGGCTGCATTATGCAGAAGGGTCGGCTATGCCACCGCTTTTGCTCAAACTGATATTCGGGATGCTGCCAGAAAAGGCCCCTTTGCCTTTCCGCCCGTTTGCATTCCTGATTGCGAAAGGAGCGCAGGCAAAATTCATTAATCCGCAGGTCAAACTGCATATGGATTATTGGGAACGCAGCCTGTCAGACAGTGCATGGTTTGCCAGTAATGATTTTACCGCAGCGGATATTCAGATGAGCTTCCCTCTTGAGGCCGCTGCCGCCCGCGCCGAGGCAACGGACGGTCGGCCTCACGTGAAAGCGTTCCTGAGCCGTATTCATGACCGCCCCGCGTATCAGCGCGCCCTGCACCGAGGAGGGAAGTATGCTTACGCGAATAATGATAGCAAGCCTGCTTCCTGAGTAAGGGGAACGGTGATCCCTCCGTCACTTATCCACGTGATATTTAACGGTCACCAGGTGGTCATGCTCGATCACGGGAATACCGTTTTTGATGGGGCGTCGATAGTTCTCATTGCGGCAATAATCCAGAGAGATATCGTCCAGATCAGGCTTTTCGCTTGATATGATCCGGCAGTTTACGTTGTGGCCGTCTTTGCTGATGTCGGCCTTCATCACAACGGTGGCTTCCGCGTTGTTCTGTGCCGTCGGTTCTGGAGAAGCCGGTGCAGGCTGGACAGGCTGAGACGCGCTCATATCGTCCGCAGGTGCCGGGGGCTTTTCCTGCGTTGCGCATGCCGCCAAAAGAAGTGTGAGCGTTGCCGGGATAACTCTTTTCAAATTCGCCTCCTGCGGGATTTTGAAGACGATAGCCGTAAGGTGAGGAACTGGAAACGGCTTCTTCCTGTTCAGGGTCAGGGTGCTTTTTTCTCGGTTGCGAGACATCCCTGTCGCGTGCAGTGGCGATGGAGGAAATCCTGCTTCCCATCCCATGAACGCTGGAGCACCCACGGGGACCACTGGTGGCCCAGAAGGTGACAGATGAAGCGTGATCTGAACCATCTCATGATTGAGTTTTTCCTTTCGTAATCAGGTGTTTCTGATCTTTTTTAAAACAGAATTTTCTAAAAGTTCTTTTGATAATCATAAGAAAATCGAGGCTAATTCAAGAGGGGGTTTGTCCCAAAGCCGGCTCCATCCACGCGGCAACATTCAACAAATGGTCATCGCGCATGTGATGCCCCATTGCCATGATTCCAACCGGCGCAGAGCCGTGCTCATGGCATGGCAGGCTGATGGCGCAACGGTCCAGAAAATTGGTGATTGTCGGGTTGCGCAGGAGCAGGAGGTTGGTGGCCGCGTAAACGGCATCATCGTGCAGATCATCAATGCGGGGGGCGATAATGGGCACCGTGGGCATCAGGATGGCGTCATACGCATCCAGTGCATCAGCCGCTTTGGTAATCAAGGCGCGGCGGCGCAGCCGGAGTGTGATGTAGTCAACGGCAGTCTGTTTTTTGCCTCGCAAAATCCGCTTTAAAACAAACGGATCATAAAGATCCGCGTACTCTTGAATAAGTTTTTCATGCCATGTGAGGGATTCCGGTGCGGGGAAACCGCCCAGCGCGTTAATTTCCGGCAGCGTGTCCAACTCCGGAAAGGTCACGTCTGTCAGGATAGCGCCTGCCTGCTCAAGCCTTTGGAGGGCGTGCTCATAGGTGCGGGCCACAATGCTGTCCATGCCGACGGTCACGTAGTTACGTAGAACACCCAGACGCGGCGCGCTGATGCTGTCTGCCACAGGCGCATCCGTCGGGTTAATGCTTTGCCCGGACAAGGCGCGATCCGCTGCCCAGCAGCAGGACGCAGTACGTCCCAGACTACCGATGGAATCCAGCGTAAAAGACAGAGGAACTGTGCCAGCGGTGGAAATGCGTGAGGCGGTAGGCTTGTAGCCAACAAGCCCGGTCAGGGCAGCGGGGATACGGCACGAGCCGCCTGTGTCACTGCCAATACCGACCGCAGCCATGCCATCTGTGACTGAGATGGCCGCCCCGGAGGAGGAGCCACCCGGAATACGACGATTTGCTCTGTCCCACGGGTTAGCGGGTGTGCCTGTATGCGGATTGATGCCTACACCCGAGAACGCAAATTCGGTCATGCTGGTGCGGCCAATGGAAATCAGCCCGGCTTTGCGCAGGTTGGCAATGGCCGGGGCGTCCTGTGTGGCGGGGGCGGCGTGTTCCAGAACGCGGGAGCCTGCTTTGGTCACGGACCCTGCTTCATCAAACAGATCTTTGACTGAGGCAGGGAGGCCTGAAAGAGCGGGAAGGGGGCGACCCTGCTTGCGCAGGCGGTCACTCTCATCCGCCGCAGCGCGAGCGGCTTGGGCATGCACGGCGACAAACGTGCGGGAACCCTCACCCTGTGGGTCCGCAACGCGGTCCAGCGCCTGTTCCACCAGATCCCGACTGCGCAGCCTGCCGTCCGCCAGAGCCTCTGCCATAGAAAGAAGGGACTGAGGGGCAGTGCTCATACAGACAAACTCCGTCTTGCGTCCCGCGTCAGGCGGGCGACTTAATCGTGGGTATGCGATCAGGCTGCGGGAGCCGGGTCTTTCAGCGTTACAATCAGCGGCACATGGTCGGACGGGCGTTCCATGGCGCGCTCTTCCTTGTCAGGCTGGGCATCAATTAGCCGCTCCGCAACGCGGGGGGAGAGCAGAGCGTGGTCAATCCGCAGGCCGCAGTCGCGCTGCCATGCTCCGGCCTGATAATCCCAGAACGTGTAGGCGGTGCCGGTAGGGTGGACGGCGCGCAAGGCATCTGTCAGTCCCAGCCAGACCAGACGCCGCCATGCGGCCCGGCTTTCAGGCCGCACCAGGGCATCATCAGGCCCCAGCGCGCCGGGGGCATAGTCTTCTGCTGTCGGGCAGACGTTATAATCTCCGGCCAGCACAAAATCGGTTTCAGAATTTAGGAAATTTTGAGCGCGGCAGGCGAGCGCATCGAAAAACGCCAGTTTGGTTGCGTAGCCCTCTTCCCCGCCAGAGTTGCCGTTGGGCAGGTAGAGGTTGCCCAGCGTCAGCCCTTGCGTGCGCACTTCAACATAGCGAGCTGCGGGGTTTTCAAACCCCGGCAGGTGGTCGGTGGTGGTCTCAAAGTCACCGCGCACCAGTGTCGCCA
This sequence comes from Acetobacter sp. P5B1, assembly GCF_018811985.1. Classification (NCBI taxonomy): domain Bacteria; kingdom Pseudomonadati; phylum Pseudomonadota; class Alphaproteobacteria; order Acetobacterales; family Acetobacteraceae; genus Acetobacter; species Acetobacter sp. P5B1. The sequence goes on from NZ_JACRVS010000011.1 coordinate 35,544, forward strand.
CCCCATTGTAGGATTTCTGGCCCACAACGGCGCATTCATACCCGGCGTCCTGAAAGACTTCGGCAGGAAACTGCGTGGTTTCGCATTTGATTTCCTGCATCATCAGCACGTCTGGTTCATGGCGTTTCAGCCAGTCCAGAATCAGGTCTTGCCGTTGACGGACTGAATTGACGTTCCAGCTGGCGATTTTCATGCGACGGAAAAGCTCGTGCCGCACCCGCAGGAGGACGCTGCATTCGGGTTATTGACCGTGAAATGCGCGCCCATCAGCTTGTCTGCAAAATCCAGCTGCGCACCGGCCAGCAGGTCGAGGCTGACGGGGTCTACCACCACCAGAGCTTCGCCCTTGTCCAGTCTGATATCATCCGGTGCAATATCGTCCGGCCCGATCAGTTTGAACTGATACTGGAAGCCATTACAGCCCCCGGCTTCCACCGCCACGCGCAGCGCGGCAGGTGGGGCTTTCCCCTCTGCAGAAGCAGAAGCGGTGCGTGATGCAATCACGCGGGCAATGCGCGCGGCTGCGGCATCGGAGACGGAAAAGGGCTGGGGCTGGGTCATGTCTTTGTAGATAGCGTGCGCGGGCTCTGGTTTGAAGGGGCAGTGAGGGCGTGCATGGTCAATTTTCACGCAATGGCCTAGTGTGCCTCTTCTATGGACGCGGGGGTAAAACCGCCCACACCAGAGCAAGCAGGACCGGAAGACTTATGGGATTACAGGCTGCCGCACAGATGTCTCTCGCACCCTACGCCGTGCATATGGCACCGGAGCGGGGGCGCCGCTTGCATGCGGAAGAGGAATCACTCACCCGCTCCCCCTGGCAGCGTGACCGGGACCGTGTGGTGCATTCCTCCGGCTTTCGTCGCCTGCAATATAAGACGCAGGTCTTTATCAACCATGAGGGCGATTTTTTTCGTACCCGGCTGACCCATTCTCTGGAAGTCGCACAGGTGGCGCGCTCCATGGCGCGGTATCTGCGGCTGGATGAGGATCTGACGGAAGCCGTGGCTCTGGCGCATGATCTGGGCCACACGCCGTTTGGCCACGCGGGAGAAGAAGCCCTTGCCGCCCAGATGCAGCCCTGGGGCGGGTTTGACCATAATACGCAGGCCCTGCGGCAGGTGACCCTGCTGGAGCGGCGCTATCTGGCGTTTGATGGCCTGAATCTGACATGGGAAACACTGGAAGGGCTGGCTAAACACAATGGCCCGGTGCGAAACCCCTCGGCGCGTTTGCGGGAGATTGATGCACAGTGGTCGCTGGACCTGGGGACGTATGCTTCGGCGGAGGCGCAGGTGGCAGCCCTTGCGGATGACATTGCCTATCATGGGCATGATCTGGATGACGGCGTAAAATCCGGCCTGCTCTCATTGGATGATCTGGTGGATGTGCCGCTGGTGGGGGATGCCCTGCGGGATGCCCGCAACCTGGCTGCCGATTTACCGAAGGATACGCCGCATATAAAGCAGCGCATCCGGCACGAAATGGTCCGCCGCGTCATTCACGCCCTGACAACGGATGTGCTGGTTTGCACCCGTAAGCGGCTGGCTGATCTGGCCCCGCAGAGCGTGGAAGAGATTCGGGCGGCATCGGAACCCGTTGTGGCCTTCAGCCCCGAGATGGCAGAGGCCAACAAGAGCATCAGGAAGTTCCTGTTTGMAAAGCTTTACCGCCACTGGCGCGTTAACCGCATGACCTACAAGGCCAAGCATGTGACGTCCGAACTGTTTACCATTCTGGTGGAGTCGCCCAGGTTGCTGCCCGATGGCTGGCGCGAGCCCGCTCTGGCGGGAGACGAGGCCGGATTGCGGCGTACAGTGGCCGATTATGTCGCCTCCATGACGGATCGCTACGCGATGGAAGAACATCGCCGGTTGACTGATCTGTCCATAGCAGGCTGAAAACGCGGTTCTACCGCTTTCTTTGGGATCTTGAGTGTAATGTCAGACTGTTTGTTCCAGCGTTATCGTCACCACGTTCTGGCCGCCGTTCGGGCGATGCTGCCTGATGTGTCGGAAGAAACGCTGGCCCGTGTGGAAGTCACCCCGGCGCGTGACCCCTCGCATGGGGATATGGCAACCAATGCGGCCCTGCTGCTGGCCAAACCGGCCCGCCGCAAGCCTGCCGACATTGCCACGGACCTCGTCGCCGCACTGGAGAAAGTTGAAGGCGTTGCCCGTGTGGCCGCTGCCGGGCCGGGCTTTGTGAACATCACGCTCACCCCGGACGTGCTGCGCGCCACCCTGCCCGCCGTGCTGAAGGCCGGGGAAGCCTATGGCGAGTCGCAGTCTGGCGCGGGTGTGCAGGTGAATGTGGAATATGTGTCCGCCAACCCCACCGGCCCGATGCATGTGGGCCATTGCCGTGGTGCCGTGGTGGGTGATGCGCTGGCCAACCTGATGGCCAAGGCAGGCTTTGACGTTACCAAGGAATTCTACATCAACGATGCTGGTGCACAGGTTAAGGCGCTGGCTTGGGCCGTTTACTGGCGTTACCTGCAGGCTCTGGGCACCACCGTGACGGAAGAGGCGTTTGACGCCCTGACCCCGACCGGCCTGCAATATCGTGGTGAGTATCTGATCCCGGTGGGGGAAGCACTGGTCGCTCAGTACGGCGATAATCTGGCGGAACCCGGTGCAAATCCGGCCCCGGAACTGACATGGCTGGACACGGTGCGCGACTTTGCCGTGGCGCAGATGCTGCTGGCCATTAAAGATGATCTGGCAGCCCTGGGCGTGCACCAGAATGTCTTTACGTCCGAAGCACAGGTGCTGCGCGATGGCGTGACAGATGCCGCTATCGACAAGCTGGAAAAACAGGGTCTGCTCTATGAGGGCGTGCTGGAGCCCCCCAAAGGCAAGCTGCCGGATGACTGGGAAGAGCGTGAACAGCTCCTGTTCCGTTCCACCCAGTTTGGCGATGATGTGGATCGCCCGATGCGGAAATCGGACGGCACCAACACCTACTTCGCCAATGATATTGGCTACCATGCGGACAAGGTTGCCCGTGGTGCGCAGATGATGGTGGATGTGTGGGGCGCGGATCATGGCGGTTACGTCAAACGCATGAAGGCGGCCGTACGTGCCGTGACGAACGACACCGTGCCGCTGGAAGTGGTGCTGTGCCAGATTGTGCATATTCTGCGTGATGGCCAGCCGGTGAAGATGTCCAAGCGGGCAGGCACCTTCGTCACGCTGCGGGACCTGATTGATGAAGTGGGCAAGGATGCCGTGCGCTTCACCATGCTGACCCGCAAAAGCGATGCGCAGATGGAGTTCGATCTGGATCTGGTTGTGGCGCAGAAGCGCGATAACCCGGTTTTTTACGTGCAGTATGCGCATGCACGCTGCCGCTCCGTGCTGCGGGCCGCGCAGGAAGAAGGCTCTTACGGGGCCATTACGCCGGACGCTCTGGCCGCTGTGCCGCTGGATTGCCTGAATTCCGATGCAGAAATGGCGCTCGTGCGCCGGATGGCAGAATGGCCGCGTCTGGTGGAAGCCGCGGCACTTGCGCGTGAACCGCATCGCGTGGCCTTCTATCTGGCGGACCTGGCGGGTGATTTCCACGCGCTGTGGAACCGTGGGCGGGATGATGCGTCTCTGCGCTTTCTCCAGCCCGATGCGCCTGATGCCACGCGGGCGCGGCTGGCACTGGTTGCAGCAACTGCAACCGTGATTCGGTCCGGGCTGGCTGTCATGGGCGTAGAGCCTGTGGAGGAGATGCGTTAATGAGCGAAAACGACAAAGGGTCTTTTGACGAGCGCATCAACCGTGCGCGGGAACGCATGAGCACGGATTATGATGCGCCGCCTCCGCGCCGTCCGGCTGCCCCTGCGGGCGGCGTCGGGGCAGGCGTGATTTCTCAGTTTCTGAGCAGCGATACCGGAACCCGCAGGCTGGTTTACGGAGCCGCCGGGCTGGGTGGTCTGCTGGTGCTAGGCATTGGTGGCTGGGCGCTGATGGGCCACCATCAGAGCGGGGTGCCCGTGCTCGGGCCGCCGCCGGTTGCCATGAAGACCAAGCCGGTTGATCCGGGCGGGATGCAGGTGGATGGTCTGAGTGCGCCGGAGGCTGATGACGGGCAGGCGCATCCGGTGCCTGCGCCGGAAAAGCCTAATCCGGGGGCGCTGGCCGCACAATATGGCCAGCAGGCAGCCAAAACGGCAGCCACGGAAGGTTCCGCCCCCGGTGACGTCGCATCTGCCGATCAGGCCAAAGGTCCTTCCGCCGGAGCAGATGGGGCTGCGCCGGAAGGTGACGCGTCTGCTCCTGCGGGCACATCTGCCCAAACCGATGCCCCTCAGCAGCCGGAAAGCCTGCCTGAAACGGGTACAGGTGTTGCGGATGACTCCGCTTCCGGGGATGCCGCAGCCAGCGGACCGACGGCAGCCCCCGCTGCTCCCGTGCCCAGCAAGGTTGCTCCTAAGCCCGCACTGAAAAAGGTTGCGCCTGCGGAAGACGCTGAACCCGCTCGTAAAACGGAAGAGGCTGCTCCGGCGGCCAGTGCTGGCACCAGCGGGAAGTTCCGCGTTCAGCTGGCGGCACTTCAGAACGAAGCACAGGCACAGCAGGAATGGAGCCGCCTGAAAACGCGCTACCCGACCCTGTTTGCAGACCGCTCACCGGTGATCGAAAAAGTACAGCGGGATAACGCTGTATTCTATCGCCTGCGGGTAGGGGGCTTTGCCTCGGTCGCGGAAACGCGCAGCTTCTGTAGTGCCGTGCGGGAACGCGGGCTGGGTTGCACACAGGTCCATTAAGGGCAGACAGAATGGATGCCGCGCAGCCGCCTGAGAGTGTGCCAGAGATGGAAACATCAGAGCCTCTGCCAGACCCGGCAGAGGCTTCTGGCGTTGCTGTTCCGGTAGGCGCGGACGCTGGCGGGGATGGCGGTGTGCCGCGTGTTCCCCTGCTGTCACTGGACGGGTTTGAAGGCCCGCTTGATCTGCTGCTGGATCTGGCGCGGGCGCAGAAGGTTGATCTTTCCCGCATTTCCATCCTGCAACTGGTGGAACAGTATCTCGCTGTTGTGGAATCAGCCCGCAAAGTGCGGCTGGAACTGGCGGCAGACTGGCTGGTTATGGCGGCCTGGCTGGCCTGGCTGAAATCCCGCCTGCTGCTACCAGCGGAAGATGAGCTGGCGGCGGAGGGGGAAGACGCCGCCGAGCTTTTGCAGGAACGGCTGATCGAGCTGGCCTGCATGACGGAACTGGGCCGCTGGCTGGATGCCCGGCCTCGGCTTGGGCGCGATGTGTTCGCCCGGGGTGAGGGCGAAACCCTGATTGAAATTGACCGCTCCGGTCTGGCGCTGGATATGCCGCAACTCATGCGCGCCTATATGGCGGCCATGCGGCGTACCGCCCGGAAGCGGATTTATGCACCCCGCACCATCCGGTTCTGGACGGTGCAGGATGCGCTTGCCCGTCTGACTCGTTTGCTGGGCAAAACCCCGCCGGGCTGGAACAGTCTGGACGCCTTTTTGCCAGAGCAGTTGCCGGAAGAAGGCGTGGGGGAGGAGGCCATGCGACAGCGGCGGGCTGCGGTGGCAGGCACCCTGATTGCGGGGTTGGAACTGGCCAAAAGCGGTCGGCTGGAACTGCGGCAGGATGAAACCTTCGGCAAAATCCTGCTGCGCCCGCATGAGGAGCAGGACGTTTCGATGGACGAGGATACCGACCATAAGGATGACGCCGCAACGGCTGGCAGGCGGGTGAAGGACGTTGAAGCAACGGAGGTAAGTGCTACGTCAGCCGCGCATGATGACAGGCCCGGACGCAGGACGCGGCGCACAGGCAGGGAGACCCCATGAGCGAAGAATCTGAGACGATCCCGCACGCTTCGCAGGTATCGCAGCCGTCACAGGCGGTGGCCGATACGCCGGAGATTATAGCCGCTCTGTCTGGTATAGAGCCGCAAGGCGTAGATGTGCTGCTTGCCGTGCCGGATGACGCCGTGCGTCTGGCGGAAGCTCTGATTTTTGCGGGTACCGAACCGGTCAGTCTTCGGCGTCTGGCGGAATTGCTGGAACTTCGGCAACTGGTGCCAGATGGGGTGGAAGACCTTGGAGCTTTTGTGGCAGCTGTCATGGGGGCGCTGGTGGCGCGGTATGAAGGGCGTGGCGTCATGCCGGTGGAAGTGGCCGGTGGCTGGCAGTTCCGCACAGCGCCAGATCTGGCTCCGGCTCTAACCCGTGTGCTGGAAAAACCCCGTCGCCTGCCGCGTGCGGTCATGGAGACGCTGGCGATTATTGCCTATCACCAGCCCTGCACACGCGTGGAAATTGAAGAAATTCGCGGGGTCAGTCTCGGCCAGAATGTGCTGGATACGTTGATTGAGGCGTCTCTGATTGCCCCGCGTGGACGCAAGGAAGTGCCGGGCCGCCCGGTGCTGTGGGGCACAACGCCTGATTTCCTGCGGCATTTCGGCCTGCGTGCTCTGTCTGACCTGCCCCGGCGCGAGGAACTTCTGGTGGATGTGCCGGATACGCTGACCTCAGCTAGAAAGCCCGCCCAGGATGCAACAGAGCATACCACTTCAGAGCCGGAAGCGTCTGAAGAGCATTTGGTAGATGCGGATGAGGTTGTTCCTTCCGATGACGGTATAGAAGTCGATCCGGTTGAAACGGACCCTGATTTAACCCCCGCTGAGGGAGAGGTTGCCCCCGTTCAGCCCGAACTGGAACCGGATGCGGCAGCTCAGCCTGATGACGTATCCGCCCAGCCGGAGGCAGATGCCGGAGCCGCAACTGTTTCCGAGCCGGGGCGGTCGTGATAGATCTGCGGCGTCTGCGCGTAAATCCTGCCCTCTCCGGCGTACTGGCATGGGGCGGGGGTACGCGTGCAAGAGAGACGCATGGGTGGAGAGGCTCGTTCTCCCGCTTCATGCTGATGGGTGGTCCTGCGGATGTTTGATTTTGCCTGGTCGGAAATTGCGCTGATAGGAGCGGTGGCGCTGGTCGTCATTGGTCCGAAGGATCTGCCTGTGGCCATCCGGGGGCTGGCCGGGTTTGTAAAAAAAGCCCGCAAGCTGGCGAGCGAGTTTCAGTCGCACGTGGATGAAATGGTGCGCGAGGCGGACCTGACGGAAGTGCGGGACCATGTGCGGGATCTGCGGAACCTGAACGTACGGGGCCGCATCATGAAAGCCATTGATGGGGATGGCACGCTGGCGCGGTCTTTTGACGAGCCCCCCGGTGTCCGCCCCGTAGGTCCGCGCGGACTGGATACGCCGCCGCGTCCCACCGCTGTTGCCGGCACGACAGGTGGTTCGACCGCCATGCTGGAAGAACGCAGCGTTGGTCTGCCCAGCCTACCGCCTTCTGCGGCAAGCGGTGCCGGGCTGGATGACCTCAACCCGCTGGTGGAAGATGAAGTGGTGGATGCTCCGCCGGAACTGCCGCCCAATCATGTGCGGCGGATTGTTAAGGAACGTGCGCGGCTTTTCCCGCCTGCCATTCTGCCCCCCGTGCGGCTGATGCACGGGCAGCGTCGGGTGGCTCCGGGGCCAGCCGTGCCGGGTCAGTCAGTTGGTGAGCACCCTGCGCAGGCGCTTGACGGCATGGAGGCCGGGCGCGGGCTATGAAGGAGAACGAACCCCTGCAGGATGATCCGATTCACGATCAGCCCATGCCGCTGATTGACCATCTGCTTGAACTGCGTCGCCGCCTTTTATGGTCCGGCGCGGCCTTTCTGGTGTGTTTTGCGCTGTGTTACCATTTTGCAGGTGACATCTATCTCTTTCTGGCCCGGCCTCTGGGCGAGATCATGCGGCAGCAGGGTGAGCAGCCGCATCTGATCTACACGGCGCTGTATGAGGCCTTTTTCACCTATATCCGCGTGGCCTTTTTCGGGGCGGCATTTATGTCCTTCCCCATTATTGCCATTCAGGCGTGGATTTTTATCGCCCCCGGTTTGTACCGGTCGGAAAAGCGGGCTTTTGCCCCGTTTCTGATTGCAACGCCCATCCTGTTCCTGCTGGGTGCGGCGCTGGCGTATTACTTCATTTTCCCCATCGCGTGGCGGTTCTTCCTGTCCTTCCAGACGCCGGGCAGTTCTGGCGGCGTGCAGATTGAGCTTCAGGCCAAGGTGTCTGAATATCTCTCACTGGTCATGAAGCTGATTATGGCGTTTGGGGTCGCGTTTGAACTGCCGGTGGTGCTCMCCCTGCTGGCACGGGTGGGGATTGTGACCGCCGATATGCTCAAGCGCTTTCGTCGGTATGCCATTGTGGGGGCGTTTGTCATCGCCGCCATTCTGATGCCGCCGGATGTGATTACCCAGATAGGGCTGGCGGTGCCGCTTGTCCTTCTTTACGAAATTTCCATTGTGGCAGCCCGGCTTGTTGAACCTAAGACCAGGCCGGACCCGCTGTCCGAAGAGACCACTCCAGAGGAAGAGGCTTCCTGATCCATGCATGATATCCGCGCTCTGCGCGCAGACCCTGCCGCTTTTGATGCCGATCTCGCTCGCCGCGGGATCGACCCTGTCGCGCAGAAGCTTGTCTCATGGGATGAAGAACGGCGTCAGGCTCAGACGGCTCTGCAGGAAAAACAGGCTCGCCGGAAGGCGCTGGCGCGTGAAATTGGCGGTATGAAGCGCACTGGTGGTGATAGCAGCGCGCTGGAAGCCGAAGGCATTGAAATCCGCGCCGAGATGGAAATACTGGAACGGCGTGTGGCCGATCTGGAAGGCCAGAGCGCTGAAATTCTGGCCAGCCTGCCCAACCGGCTTGACCCTTCCGTGCCCGATGGCCCGGATGAAACGGCGAATGTGGTCCAGCATGTCTGGGGCACGCCGCGTGAGTTCAGCTTTACGGCACGCCAGCATTTTGAGCTGGGGGAAGCACTGGGCCTGATGGACTTCGCCACGGCCTCCAAACTTTCCGGTGCCCGGTTTGTGGTGCTGCGTGGTGCACTGGCTCGTATGGCCCGCGCACTGGGCCAGTTCATGCTGGACCAGCATACGGATGAGAACGGCTACGAAGAGACACAGGTGCCGGTGCTGGTGAATGATGCCGCCATGTATGGCACGGACAAGCTGCCCAAGTTTGCCGACCAGTCCTTCCGCACAGAAGATGGTCGCTGGCTGATCCCCACGGCAGAAGTCCCGCTGACGGCCTCTGTCGCGGGAGACATTCTGGATGCTCTCACGCTGCCCCGCCGGATGACGGCGCTGAGCCAGTGCTTCCGCAGTGAGGCCGGGTCTGCCGGGCGTGACGTGCGCGGCATGCTGCGCCAGCACCAGTTTGAAAAAGTGGAAATGGTGTCCGTCACCACGCCGGAAGAGAGTGAAGCAGAGCATGAGCGCATGACGCGCTGTGCTGAAAAAATTCTGGAAAAGCTGGGCGTGCCGTATCGCCGGGTGCTGCTGTGTGCGGGCGATACCGGGTTTGGGGCCGCCAAGACGTTTGATCTGGAAGCATGGCTACCGGGGCAGGCAGCATGGCGTGAAATTTCGTCCTGCTCCAACACGCGCGATTTTCAGGCACGGCGCATGAATGCCCGCTTTCGCCCGCAGGGTGGTGGGGCTCCGGTGTTTGTGCACACGCTGAACGGTTCTGGTCTGGCAGTCGGACGTACGTTGATTGCAGTGATGGAAAACGGTCAGAATGAAGATGGTTCCATCACGGTTCCAGACGTCCTGCGGCCTTACATGGGCGGCCTCGAACGGATTGGCTAGAGGCCTTTCTGTCAGGCGCGGGGAGGGGCTTTCTGGAATGTCAGCTGCACCATAAACCCATCGTTCTGTCCGGGGATGGGAGAAAATAAGTCCATCCGAATGGCCATTTGCCGGGCGATTGTCCGTGCAATGGCCAGCCCCAGCCCGCTGCCTTCGGTGCTGGGATTGCCGCGCACAAACGGGTCCGTCAGACGATTGAGCAGATCCGGGCCCAGAGGCGGGCAGGTGTTTTGAATCGTGACGCAGGCGCTGTGTTCATAGGCTTGTGCCTGATCAGCAGCAGCCGAGGTGTCAGCCACACAGCACGCCGGAAGAGCGGAGCTGGCGGTGACATGCACCTGCACGGCAGACCCCTGCGGGCTATGGCGTAAAGCATTTTCCAGCAGATTGCGGAACAGGATGCCTGCTGCATCCAGATCCCCCAGAACCTCCAGCTGTGTCAGGTTACCCGTTTCAATCACAATGCGTGGGCAGGCGTGGTCAGGCCGGTCCAGTTCATCCGCCACTACATGCAGCACGGGAAGCAGGTCAAACCGATCTCGCCGCAACGCCGTGCCTGCAACAGCACGTGACAGTTGCAGCAGTTTTTCAACTGTTCGGCTCAGGCGATGGATCTGGCTGATGAGTGCATCCAGCCGTTGCGTGGTATTTGCAGCATCCTGAGCGGTATCACTTTCGGGGTTTGCATTGGCAGCGCCAGAGGGTTTGCGTAAGGCTGTGGAACGCAGCATCTGCGCCTGTGCCAGCAGGGCGGCAATCGGGTTGCGGAGTTCATGCGCGGCATTGGCGGCAAAAGCCCGTTCTGCAGAAAGCGCTTTTTGCAAACGCTCTAAAAGAGAATTGACGGCGACCTGAATGGTGGAAAGTTCCACAGGCAAGGCCAGTTCCGGCACCGGTTTGAGGTTGCCGCTGCCTCGTTCCCGGATTTCATCCTGCAGGCGGACCAGCGGCCGCAGTCCCCGGCGCACAATCCAGATGACCAGAAGCCAGATGCAGGGCACTGAGCCAATAATGGGCAGCACGGCAATCAGAATGGCTTTATGGGTGGCTTGTGTGCGGTGCAGGCGGGGTTCCCCCACCAGAATAAACCGGTCCACTTGTGCAGCGGGTGTTACATACACGCGGAACTGCGGCAGCATGTAAAATCCGCTGGAGAGCGGCACGGTAAAACGGACTGCGGGTGCATTGGAAGATCGTAGCAGGACATGGCCTGCGGTATCCGTAATCTGATAGGCCAGCGATGTGGGTTTGATATCGGACAGATGCGCCACATCATGCCCCGGCCCCTGCTGGTTCAGGGCCAGAACGGCAAATTGCAGCCGCTCTCCTACTTCCTGCAGGGAGTCATCCAGGCGTTCTGTAATCTCGTATTTTGTAAAACCGGCTGTCATCAGAGCGACAATCGCAAGACAACCAATCACCACCCCCGTTACCCCACGGATCAGACGCGTTGCCAGCCGCCAGGGGCGTACAGGTTTGTACGGGGACGAGGTCATGAAGCTGCTGGTTGCTCAAGGCAGTAGCCGCGTCCGCGTACGGTGCGGATAATGTCCGCGCCCAGTTTTTTGCGTACGCGGCTGACGAAGACTTCTATGGTATTACTGCCAACTTCTTCTCCCAGATTATACAGCGCATCTTCTATCCGCTCACGCGAGCAGATTGCACCCGGGCGGCGGGCCAGCAGCTCTACCAGTGCCCATTCCCGCGCTGTCAGGTCAATCACCTGTCCGTCCCGCGTCAGGCGCAAGCGTTCCAGATCAATGTCGATATCGCCCACTTTCAGCCGGTTATCGACCAGCGGGCGGTAGCGGCGGCCCACGGCGGCAATCCGGGCGACCAGTTCATCCAGATCATATGGTTTGGCCAGATAATCATCGGCCCCGTCGGACAAACCGGCAATGCGGTCGCTCACCTGATCTTCCGCCGTGGTAATCAGCACAGCCAGAGGGGAGCTGGTCTGGCGGATTTCCCGCAGCAACGTGCGGCCGCTGCCATCGGGCAGACCAAGGTCAAGCAGCAGCACATCATACTGCACAGTTGCCAGAGCGGCGCGGCCATCTTCCAGCGTGGTAAACCAGTCCACCGTATGTCCCGCCTGCCTTACCCGTTCCTGCACGGCAGCACCAAGATGGGGTTCATCTTCCATAATCAGGATACGCATGCGGATCAGTGTCCTCTTTTGGGCGGGTCTTCTGTTTCATAAAACGCGCATAGAGCAGAGGCAAAACAAACAATGTCAGCAGGGTGGACGTCACCAGCCCGCCAATCACCACACTGGCCAGCGGGCGCTCCACTTCCGCCCCGGCAGAGGCGGAAAACGCCATGGGGAAAAAGCCCAGACTGGCCACAAGAGCCGTCGCCATAACGGGGCGGAAGCGTTCTCTGGCGGCAGTAAATCCGGCGCGCACGGCGTCCACGCCCCGGCGGCGGATCTGCTCGGCGGTGCTGACCAGCACCACGCCATTCAGTACCGCGACGCCAAAGAGCGCAATAAACCCGATACCGGCAGAAATGCTGAAGGGAAGCCCGCGCAGTACCAGCGCAAAAATTCCCCCAGAGGCGGCCAGAGGCAGATTGCAGAACACCAGAAGGGCCAGTCGCACGGTGCCAAGGGCCGCAACGAGCAACAGGAAAATCAGCGTGAGGGCGACAGGCACAACAATACCCAGCCTTTTTGACGCGGACTGAAGGTTTCGGAACTGTCCATCCCAGCGGATAGTATAGCCATGCGGGAGGGTGACGGTGCGTTGCACAGCCTTCTGGGCTTCGGCGACGTAAGAAGCCAGATCCCGGCCGCGCACATTGGCCTGAATGATCACACGCCGACGGATGCCATCCCGGCTAATGCGTGGCGGACCATCCTGCTGCCGAATATCCGCGACCTGAGAGAGCAGGACAGTCCCACGTCCGTCCGCCTGTGGCACGCGCAGGGCACCAATTGCGGCAAGGGTGCGTGTTTGTGCCGGGTCCAGCTGGGCCTGTGTGGCGATAATGGCATTGTTGGCAGTTGCAGGTCGCCCGATATGGCCCCCGATGGCTTCCACCAGATCCAGAATATCCTGCACGCGCACGTTCAGTCGGCCTGCGTTTTCCCGGTTGACGTCGATATGCAGGAACGGAATTGTGCCCTCATCCGCTGCCATCACATCAGCAGCCCCCCGCACACTGTTGAGGGCTTTAACAACCTGTCCGCTCAGGCGGGAGAGCGTTAGCAGATCATCCCCGTAAACAGACACAGCAATCTGGGTGCGCACGCCGGAGAGCAGATCATCCATCCGCATCTGCACAGGCTGGCTCCAGGAATAGAGGGCATCGGGCAGGTTCTCCTGTAGGGTCTTGTTCATGGCGGCGACCAGCTCTGCCTGAGAGCGCCCGGTACGAGGTTCCTTAAGCAAAATAAAGCTATCGGTTTCGTTCTGCCCCATCGGGTCCGTCGGGATCGCGCCGGTGCCGGTGTTGCTGACGACCGTTTCCACTTCCGGAAAACTTTTAATCAGCCGCTCCTGCTGTTTGACGGACGCCAGAACGGTTTGCAGCGCGGTGCTGGGCAGGCGCGTGGCTGTGAGTGTCAGCGCGCCTTCTTCCAGCTGGGGCACAAACTCGCTGCCCAGTGTCATGGCCAGCCCGGCGGCCAGAAGGCATACGCCAAGACTGCCGCCAACAAGCAGCCGGGGCCTGCGCACACAGCGTGAGAACAGGGGCAGATAATGCCTGCGTAACCATGCCATCAGCCGGGTTTCATGCGGCACATGCGTGTTCCGCAGCACGGAAACGCACAGGATGGGGATCCATACCAGACAGTAAAGGAGGGAGGCCGCCAGCGCCATGATGACGGTTTGTGCCATAGGGCGGAACATCCGGCCCTCAATGCCTTCCAGCGTCAGCACAGGCAGATAGACCATGATGATGACCAGAATGGCAAAACTGACAGGCCGCACAATCTGTTCTGCGGAGGAACGCACCAATGTTCCAAATGGCAGATTTGGTTCCTTCAGCCGACGGGTGAGGACATGCTCCACGACCACCAGAGAGCTATCCACAATCATGCCGAAATCAATGGCGCCCAGACTGAGCAGATTGGCAGAAATGCCAAACACCCGCATACCCGTCATGGCGCAGACCAGCGCGAATGGAATAACGGACGCAATCAGCAGCGATGCCCGCAAATTACCAATAACTGCAAGCAGCACGGCCACAACAAGTGCTGCGCCAATCAGAAGATTTTCCCGCACTGTCGCAATGGTGCGGTTGGTGAGCATGGCGCGGTTGTAATAAGGGGCCAGCGTCACACCCGCAGGGAGGGATTGCGTGATGGCAGGCAAAGCCGCCCGGATGCCCGCCAGCGTGGCATCGGAACTCGCGCCTTTTTCCATCATCACCACGCCGGTGACGATTTCCCCTTTTCCGTCGCGCGTCACGGCTCCCAGACGGGTGCGTGGTCCTGTGTTAATGCGGCCCAGATCCCGCAGGCGTATGGCGGTGCCTCCCGGTCCGGTTTTGACGGTGATCGCCCCAAAATCCTTAAGGGAGCGCAGAAGTCCGCGTCCGGCGACAACCTGCTGTTCGGCATGATGCTCAATCCAGCCGCCGCCCGCAGCCGCGTTGCTGGTATCTATGGCGCGATACACATCGCCTACGGAGAGGCCATAAGCGAGCAGACGGGTAGGGTCGAGCGTGACTTCCCACGTTTCTTCAGCACCGCCGCCAATATTGACCTCCGCTACACCCGGCACCAGCTTGAGCTGCGGGGATACGGTCCAGTTCATCAGGCGGTTAAGGTCCATCAGTGACAGGCCGGGGCCTTTGAGCTGGAACTGGAAAATTTCCCCCATGCCGGTGGTTAGCGGTCCCATGTTCAGGGTGACACCGGGCACGCTCAGCAGCGTGCGGGCCTGCGCCATGCGTTCGTTCACACGGGTGCGGTCCAGATTGATGTCGGAGCCATCCTCAAACTGGACATAAACAACCGAGACCCCGGAGCGGGAGACTGAGCGCAAATCCTTCACGTCCGGAATGCCAGCCATGCTGCTTTCCACAGGAAAGGTAATCAGTTTTTCAACTTCTTCCGTCGCCAGACCGGGCGCCACTGCAGAGACCAGAACCTGCTGGGGGGAAATGTCCGGTACAGCTTCCACGGGCAGGCCCGACAGAACGACACAGCCCCCCGCCATGAGCAGCACCAGAAAGGCCAGCAGCAGAAAGCGGGCCTGATTCAGTTTTTCAAAAAATGTCCGCACGGGCTTAGTCCGCATCCATACCGGGCAGAAGCACCATGGCTTTCAGCGCCAGACTGCCATCACTTACAATCTGATCGCCATTTTTCAGGCCTGAGAGAATAAGAGTTTTGTCATTTTCCTCCATGCCGATGTGCACGGGGGTCGGCTGAAAATGGTCTCGTGCGGTTTGCACAAAAACGACAGTCTGGTCTCCAAGAGTCTGAACGGCTTGTGCTGGTACAATAAGGCCGGAGCCTGTCTGTGTCGTTTGCAAAAGGCTGCTCAGCATTGTTCCGGGGCGCAACTGTCCGGCAGGATTGGCAACGCGGCTGAGGACCCGCACCAGCCCGCTTGTCGGGTCGGTCGCGGTATCAATGGTTTCAATGGTGGAGAGCAGGGGCGGGGACTGTGGTGTGTCACCTGAGGATGCGAAAAAGGTTTCCTGTCTGCCGCCCGGCACAATGCGTTGCGCATCCTGTGGCGGCACGTCTGAAACAACCCAGACATGGGCGGTGTCACTTACAGTCAGCAGCGGCACGGGTGGGGCGACATCCGCAGCGACTGCTGCCTCAACCTGCGTGACGGTTCCATCCAGAGGGGAAATGATGGTCGAGGTTTCATCCGAGCCATGTGTTTCCGTAGGCGAGGTGTATTCTTCCTGCAGGCGATGGGCCAGCACGCCCAGTTCCGCCTCATGGGTTGCAACGGTGTTCTGTGTTTCTTTCAGCACAGCCAGTCGGCGGCGCATTTCCCCAACAGAGACGGTTGTGCCTGCCAGCGTGCGCGCCCGATCATACGCCGCCGCAGCATTGGCGCGGTCCGCGCTGGCGGCGGCAAGGGCGGCCCGTGTCTGGGCGTTCTGCAGGCGGGCCAGATGCAGTGTATGGTTCTGATATGTTAGCAACGGCTGACCCGCTTTTACGGTCTGCCCCGGCAGCACGAGCACAGAAAGCACTTTCCCATCGCCTGCGGTATGAAGCGTGACGGTGCGCGTTGTATCTGGCAGCACACGGGCCATGGCGGGCAGCATATGCGCCAGCGTGCCCTGCGTGACAGGGGTTATATGAATCCCCTCGTTCCTGATGGCCTCAGCAGAGAGTGTGAGGGGCGGCAGAGGTGTGCCTTCTGCCAGAGCAGGCACGGGAACAACTGTCAGGCCGAGCAGAACAGCGGCAAGAGATTTCATAAATGAAAATTTCGATTTTTGAAAACATGATCTGTTGTAAAACAGGGATGTTCTTGTGGCAGGAACATGGGTGCGGGGAGTATGCGGATGCCTGTTCATGGCATTGGTGCGCCACTGCTACGGGGGGAGGAGACCATCTCCGGGATACGGAGCGCTTCCCCCGGTTGCCGTGTGTGCGGAGGGGCGGCATCATTCATGCTGTCGGTTTCTGCTGTTGTAGGCACAACCAGTGCGGAAGGTTGCCGGGGCCGTGCGGAAGGGGTTTGCTCAAGCCCGGGTATCGCGCCGGCTGCAATCAGGGCGCGAAGAATGGCGCTGTGCCAGAGGATTTCCGCCCGATCTCTCACCAGATCAGCTGTATAGGCCGCCTGTCTTGCTCGGAGCGCATCATCCAGCGAGTTTTCCTGCAACTTCCATGAGCGTTCCATCAGATCCGCGCGGCGGTCCAGTTGCTGCGCGGCGGTCTGTGCACTTTTGAGCGCCGCAGAGGCTGAGGCCAGGCGAGCGCGGATTTGCACCAGTTCCTGCCGCACCATGCGGCGGGCCAGTGTCTCCTGCGTTTCTGCGGCTGCCACGCGGTTGCGGGCTTCGGCCAGCAGGGGCGCATTATGCACGGCACTGGGCAGAGGCATGGTGAAGTTTACGCCCACGCGGTTATCCCAAGGGCTGCCATATTGTTTTTCATGAATCGCCCCGACGCCAATCTCCGGGTTGGGCATGAAGGAACGACGGGCCAGAACCAGATCGGCACGGGCAGCGGCGGTTTCTTTCTGCGCTGTCCGTATGCGCGGGTCATTGTCTTCCACTGTGTGGGCCACAAGTTTCTGCTCAGCGCTTTGTGGTGCGGAAAAGGCCAGAAGGTCGGGCACCACCGGAGACCCCAGCAAGGCGACCAGTCCGGCGGTGGCCGTCTGGGCTTCTTCCTGCGCCATGGCAGCGTCCGTCTGGGCTGAGGCGAGGGCGGCTTCCGCCATCTGCTGGTCGGCCTGTGTCATCTCGCCCGTGTGAGCTGCGCGGGCGACATTCGCACTCAGGCGTGCGGCAGCGCTGGACAGCGCCTGCGTGGTGGCGACGCGTTTATGCGCCAGCAACACGGCGGCGGACGCATCCAGAAGGCGGACGGCAAGGGCCATATGCTCAGCACGGCTGCGTTCAGCGGCGGCCTCTGCATCAGCACGGGCCAGCTTGCGGGTGGCATTGCCTTGCCCCGGCAGCCAGAGCGGTACACTCACGCCGCCTTCATAAGTTGTATAGCCAAGGTTGGAGCCTACGGCGTGGTCATCAAAATAGGAACCGGAGAGGGACGGGCCGCCGGCAAACCAGCTTCCGGCAGCCTTGGCCCGGGATTCGGCAGAGCGGCGGTTGGTGCCTAGTTCCGAACGGAGCGGGTCCTGCGCCCATGCCATGGCAAGGGCATCGGGGAAGGAGAGGCGGTCACGAGGGGATGTGTCCGCGTTGAGTGAGGAGGAAACACTCTGAGCATAGGCCGGATATGGAGTGCTGAGTGCCATCAGCAAAACTAAGCAACAGCGGGAGGGCTTCATCAACTACCATACACCCTGGTCTGAACATGGTTTCTCCCTCAGGCATGGTACGCGCCAGGTGAGGAGGAACTCCTGCATAGAGCCTGAACCTGACAGGAAGCTGAACACGCCGTGAGAGACGCATTCCTTTCAGGCTATGCTCTTGCCTGTTTTCCCTGCTGTCTGGCAGGGTTCGCACGGCGCGTTGTGCGCTTTCGCTTCTTTGTCTGGTGAGGTCACGCGTGCCCGGTAAACCTTATCTCTATCTGGCAGTAGCCATTATTGCCGAGGTGTTTGCAACCTCCTGCCTGACCGCGTCGCATGGTTTTGAAAAACGCCTGCCCGGTATCATCAGTCTGCTGGGATATGGGGTGGCGTTCTATTTTCTGTCTCTTCCCATTAAGACGATCCCGGTCGGGGTGGTTTATGCCATCTGGTCCGGTGTAGGGATCGTGCTGGTGTCCCTTATCGGCGCGACCGTTTTCAAACAGTCACTGGACATGCCAGCTCTTGCAGGTATTGCGCTGATCATGGCAGGGGTGCTGGTGATCAACCTGCTCTCAAAGTCTGTCTGAACCCACAAGGCATAAAAAAACAGGCTGACATTGGGTGTCAGCCTGTTGCGTCGTGATGCACGATGCCTTCTGTTCTCAGAAAGACAAATCCTCATTCTCCCCGCCGTCACTGTCCTTATCGGACTGCGGAGCGGTTTTGGGCGCAGGTTTTGCTGTGCCGTGCGGGAGTGAGACCGAGCCAATCCCGTCGATCTGCTGTGTCAGAGATTGCGGCGTGTTGGTGAGTTTTACGGACCCCGCCCCATCTATGGATACTTTAACGCGCCCCGTCGGTCCGGCTTTGACAGACCCGGCTCCGTCCATGGAGAGATCAAGGTCAGAGAGCGTCATGTCGGACAGATTGACAGAGGCTGCGCCGTCAATAACCAGCTTAAGACTGTTCGTATGGCCATGGGCTTTGACGCTGGCAGCCCCATTGATGGTGAGGTCCAGATGCGGCTGCTGGTAATTCTGCAAATCCAGAGAGCCAAACCCGTTCAGTGTGAGTGTATTCAGAGCCGGGGCCGTAATGGTGACGATCAGTGAACTACTCCGCCAATGGACATGGTGACTTTTATTTTCTGCCATATCCAGCGTGTTATCCTTCAGGGTGACACGCTCTACCAGTTTTTTCGACCCACTGACGGTTATGCCGGGTTTGTCTCCCTGCTTGTAGATAATCTGTGCAGGAAGATTGAGGGTCAGGGCGTTGCTGCCCTGCCAGTCCAGCGTGCGCGTCTGGGTTGGGCCTGCGGCTCCGGTGTCCGTCCAGTCAACGGTCCATTTTGTTGCCGGGAAGAGGACCGGCCCGCGGGATGCTGCCGCACCAAAGCAAAGAGCGGAAAGGGCTGCGCCACCCAGCGCGATCATTGTAATGCCACGGATCATGATGAAATTCCTTGAAGAGCAGGCGGATCAGGAGGGATTGGCTTTGGCAATCAGGCGGTAATGGGCGCGGCCATAGCGGATGAGCAGATTAAGCGTGCCGATGGTAAACAGGGCACACACCGCCACAATCGAAGCCCCGCCACTGGCCATGCCAAGGCTGATCAGCAGGCCCTGAAGCCAGTCTCCATCAAACCCCGGCAGTATGTTAATCAGCGCGAAAGGCAGCATCAGGCTGCCTGCCAGACAGATGCAGATCCCCACAATGAAAAACGCGAGGTCCACGGAGCCTATCGTCATCAGCACAGGGAGGACGACCAGAAGATCGAGTGCTGCGAGCCCAAGGATACCCACAATCGCGCCCAGCGCGTTGCTCAGGCTCCGTTCATCTTCCCACCGCCGCACCCCGGTTTCGGCCCGGACTTCCCGCGCCAGCCGGCCCGGGTCACCTAGTGCTGCGGCAATCTCACCGTCAGAACGACCGGCAGCACGACCTTCGTCAAAATGCGCGGTATATTCGGCAAGAATATCCTCAACAACAGAGCGCGGCAGGCCTTTCAATCCTGCGCGCAACTGGTCCAGGAACATCTGTCTGCTGTTCATGCCTTTGTGTTCCTTACGGTTTTCTGCACCGTCAGAGTGGTGGGGGGAGGAGAGGGTTCGGTGGAAGCGGCGGGTGCTGTGTCATCAGACCCCAGAATGGCGTGGACGGCTTTTGTGAAGGCAGTCCATGCCGTGCGCTGGCTGTTCAGGCTCTGGCGGCCATGCTCTGTCAGCGCATAATATTTGCGGGGCGGCCCTGAGGATGATTCCACAAAATAGGTTGAGACAAGACCATCTTTCTGCATCCGCCGCATGAGCGGATAGATGGTGCCTTCCCCCATATCAATGGCCTCAGACAAGCGGCTGGCAATGTCATAACCGTATGAATCTGCCCGGGAGAGAAGGGCAAGCACACACAGCTCCAGCACGCCTTTCTTGAACTGAACAAGGTTGGGTTCCACGGTTTTTCCTGTTCCGGAGGGGTCTGCTGCCGGCGTTTGGCAGACGCAGACGACTCGCTGGTGGCTGTCGATAGCTATTCAATACAAACCAGAACCATTTATTGCAAGGTAGTGGTTTATGAAAAGTTTTCTCCAGCCTCAGGGTTCGCATGACGCCCCGAGCAAGTTTCGGATCAGTCGTCTGAAAGAAGCCCCTTCAGGTCGAGGCAATCAGGCCTTTCATTGGCTCTGTTCTCGGGCCGGGGAATACCGTTGCAATGGCCTGTGGGGACAGATGGAGATGATCGCAGAGAACACCAGCCGCAACGGCACGCAGATCTGTTGTGGGAGCGAGATCTCTGTTTTCAAAAAGCTGGCTGGGGCGTAAGCCCGGCCATGTTCCCCCTACTTTTCCTCCCGCGACGGCCCCTCCGGCCAGAAAGGTGACTGTGCCGGTGCCATGGTCCGTGCCACCTGTTCCGTTCATTCGTACGGTTCTGCCAAATTCCGTCATGGCAAGCACGACCGTATGTTTCCAGTTCTCCCCCAGACTTTGACGCAACGCATCAATTCCCCGATCCAGCTGGGCGAGCGAGCTTCCCAGACGGCCAAGCTGCGCCGCATGCGTATCCCACCCCCCGATTTCCAGGGCGGCAATCCGAGGGCCATGAAGGGTGGACAGCATCTGTCCTGCGGCCGTTGAAAGCTGGGTAAAGGCGTCGGGTTTGTGGAGCTTGTCGAGCGAGGAAGATGTTGGCATCCCCGTCATGGCCGCATCTGAAAAGCCTCGCGCTCTGAGAGCATTTTTGAAAGCGGGTCCTGTAACCGGGTCGGAAGCGTTCAGAGCAGAAATCTGATGATAAAGATCTTCGCTGGGGTGCTGGCTTCCTGCTGGCGCATAACTTCCAACCCGGGCCGTTCCACGTAACAGAAGAGGAATAGTCAGCCCCATGGCCAGCCCATATCCATCAGGCCTGTTTGTTTTACCCTGAAGGCTTGCAACAGCGCGGTTCAGCCAGCCGCTGCTCAGGCGGTTATCTGCACCGCTTTCCAGATAGTCCTGCGCTTCAAAATGGGAGCGGCTGCGATAATGCCCCGCGACTGCATGAACAGGCAGCATCTGGCCTTCACGATAAAGGCTATGAAGTGTCTGAAGCGAGGGATGCAGTCCGTAGAATCCCCCCAGATCCAGCAGCCCTCCTTCCTGTCCGGGTTCAGGAAGAACAAGAGCCCGCCGATGTGTTTTGAGATCAGCATCTCCGTACGGTGTAACAGCCGAGAGGCCGTCCAGCGCACCGCGCAGGATAATGACCACCAGACGTGGATCATCCGGGCCGCCGGATGATCCGGCAAAAGCAAGAGACGAATGCCCGAGCGTCCAGCTTGCAGCCAGACCCAGCAGGGCAGTGCGACGATGGATCATCATGGGTCAACGCCTCTGGAATTCGGGTGAAGAAAAAAGCAGGGCCAGCGCGTCCTGACGGGAGCCAGCGTGGTGCATGGCAAGTTCTGTCCGGGGGCGCAGCGCCTGGCCAAGGGCGATATGGGCAATCTCCATCGGGTCTGCATTCCGGGCATGGGCGGCCATTCTCCATGCCCAGTCCGTACGGGCCAGCATGTCCGCAGGCGCGCTCCATTCTGCCGCATTGTCACTCCAGCCATTGGGTAACGGGGCTTTCCATAACGGTTGGCCGAGAGAGGCGAAGGCTGCGTAAAGCACATGCGCGGGAGAATGCGGATCGGCTGGCTGACTGGGTTCTCCGCCGAATGACAGGGCGCGGAGAACGGCGGTGGCATAGTCCATGGGGGAGCGGAATTTGCTGCCTGTGCGGTTGGCATCGTGCAGCGTTGCAAGAGCCAGAGACGCTTCCCGCAGGTCTCCCTCGGTATTTTGGAGAACTGCGGCAATGTGGCTGATATCCTGCTGCGCAGGCGTATCAGAAATAAAGTGTCCGACCATCTGGGTGGCTATATGTCGGTACGTTGCAGGATGAGTGCCCAGAAAATGTAAAGCCTGTAAGCCGCCGTCCTCGCCTTCGGGAAATGTCTGTCCCATGACGGTTTTCTCACCCGGTTCATGCGCTTTTTCCCGAAATACAAAGCCGGGCTGTTCGGCTTTCATGTCGATACTCCAGCCCGTCAGGATCGCGGCGAAGGATGTCACGTCTGTCTGGCTATAGCCTGCGGCAGGAGAGACCGTGTGCAGCTCCAGACATTCCCGGGCGAGATTTTCGTTCAGGCCATGATGGCTTTTGCGCCCCGCCGGGCTGTTGGGGCCAATGGAAGACGCATTGTCCAGATACATCAGCATGGCGGGATGCCGCATGACGGCCAGAAGCATATCCGAAAAGCGGCCGGTAACATGTGGCCGGATTGCTTCACGCATATACGTGCCAAGAACGGCTTTTGTGCTGCCCTGACGAAGGCTGACCGTAAAATGGTTGAGCCAGAACCACGCCAGCCGTTCCCGGAAAGGCTGTTCCGTGAGAAGCAGGTTATCCAGTTGAGCGGCCACTTCGGCCTGAAAAATCGGAGTGACCAGCGGGTCGCCCTGCATTTTGGTGCGGTGCTGTTCCCGCAGGGCAATGAGACCCTCCGAACATGGCCCAACATTTCTAAAGACGGCTGTATCAGGTTGGCCTAACTGACGTGAAAGCCAGTCATGGAGCGACGCCTCTGCGAGTGTGTCCTCTCGCTGACCCCAGCCAAACCTGTTGATTGCACTGACAAGTCGCATGGCATCCTCACGATGTCCCGTGAGTGGGAACTGCTGGACTTATTGAAAGGTTGCTCGCTTTATGTGGCAAAATCTGGACAGGGATGCCCGTTCGTTCCGAGACGAGTGGAGAGAGTGAAGGGCGCGTCCCCATAAAAAATCCCGCCCGGACAAAACGTACCGGGCGGGATTAAAAAATGCGCAGTTAAGAAGCGGAAATTCAGGAAACCCGCTTCACCCAGTCATGCGCATCATCCGCGCGGCCATACTGGATGTCACACAGGGCTTTACGGAGGGCCGTGGTGACCTCGCCGGTTTTGCCCTCGTTGATCACGCAGGTGCCTTCAGCGCTTTTCAGCGTGCCGATGGGTGTCACAACCGCAGCCGTGCCACAGGCAAACACTTCTTTCAGGTGGCCGGATTTGGCATCGGCGTAAAGCTGATCAATCGCATAGGGTTCTTCACGCACCGTCAGGCCTTTGTCCCGCGCCAGCGTCAGCAGGGAATCCCGCGTAATGCCGCGCAGAATGGTGCCTTCCAGCGGGGGCGTGAGGATGGTGCCGTCATCAAACACCATCACGATGTTCATACCACCCATTTCCTCAATCCATTTGCGTTCAACCGCATCCAGGAACAGCACCTGATGGCAGCCATGGTCCTTGGCTTCCATCTGGGCTGTGAGGCTGGCTGCATAGTTGCCACCGCATTTGGCTTCACCCGTGCCACCGCGGGAGGCGCGTACCGTGCGTTCTTCCACCCACACGCTCACCGGGCCGGCATCTTTGGAGAAATATTCCCCGGCTGCGCAGGCAATCACCAGAAATTTGAACTCAGAAGCAGGCTTCACACCCAGAGCAGCTTCCGTCGCAATCATGAAGGGGCGGATATACAGCGTGCCAACGTCAGCCGCCGGGATCCAGTCCTTGTCGATTGTGACGAGCTGCGTCACGGCATCCAGAAACAGCTCTTCCGGCACCTGTGCCATGGCCATACGTTCAGCAGAATGGCGGAAGCGGCGGGCGTTGGCATCCGGGCGGAACAGCAGGGCTTCACCATTGGGGGCGCGGTAAGCCTTCATGCCTTCAAAAATTTCCTGCGCGTAGTGCAGGACAGAGGCAGCCGGGTCCAGCGTCAGCGGCCCGCGCGGCAGGATCTGCGGCGTGTGCCAGCCCTTGCCTTCCGTGTAGGTGACAACGGCCATATGTTCGGAAAAGACGCGGCCAAAACCGGGGTTGGCAAGCAGGGCGGCCCGCTCTTCCGGGGAGACCCGGTCGGCTTTTGGCGTAATCTGGAAAGCGGTCTTGGTAGGGGTGCTCATAACGTCTGGCGTCTCCGCGGCCTGCTGTGCAGTGTGTCTGTGCCTGCATTGACAGGGTTTGTTGCGATGGTGGCGGTTAAATAACATGATCATAAGTGTGTTGCCAGAGCAGGGCCATCGTCCCCATATCAGCTTCACGCTTGCGGTCTGGCTGTTTCCTGCGCGCCAGACCCGGATTTTTCCCCACTGGCTGTGACCATGAAGGGCCTTTGCATGACTTCCTTTTCCCTGCGGCAAACCTACAGCCAGTTGCCTGACTACTTTTATGCCTCTGCGGCTCTCTCGCCGGTTACGGCGCCTCAGCTGATCAAACTGAATGTTCCTCTGGCCAAATCTCTGGGGCTGGATCCGGTCTGGCTTTCCGGGCCGGAAGGTGTTGCCATGCTCTCCGGTTCTCATATGCCGCCCGGTGTGCAGCCGCTTGCGCTGGCCTATGCCGGGCATCAGTTCGGGCATTTTGTGCCGCAGCTGGGGGATGGCCGGGCGTTGCTGCTGGGCGATGTGACGGACGCCAGCGGGCACGTGCGTGAAATTCAGCTGAAAGGCTCTGGCCGCACCGCCTATTCGCGCCGGGGTGACGGGCGCGCCGCACTCGGCCCCGTGCTGCGGGAATATGTGGTGAGCGAGTCCATGGCCGCGATGGGGATCCCCACCACCCGTGCGCTGGCTGCTGTGGCGACTGGCGAGCAGGTGATGCGCGAAACCCCTCTGCCGGGTGCTGTGATAACCCGCGTGGCTGCCAGCCATATCCGGGTAGGGACGTTCCAGTTTTTTGCCGCGCGTCAGGATATCGCTGGCCTGCGGCTGCTGGCTGACTACGCCATCGCCCGCCATTATCCCTCTGCCGCACAGGCTCCGGCTCCTTATCTGTCCCTGCTGGAGCAGGTGATTGCGGCACAGGCTGATCTGGTCGCGCAGTGGATGCTCAAAGGCTTCATCCACGGCGTGATGAATACCGACAACATGGCTATCTCTGGCGAGACGATTGATTACGGCCCCTGCGCCTTCATGGAGCAGTATGACACCTCTACGGTGTTCAGCTTTATTGATGAACGCGGCCGCTACGCGTACGGCAATCAGCCCAGTATGGCCCTGTGGAACCTGACCCGTCTGGCAGAAGCGCTCCTGCCGTTACTGGCGGATGATGAAGAACAGGCCGTGCCCGTTGCGCAACAGGCCCTCGCTACGTTTGAAGGGCGGTTTCAGGAAACTTATCTGGCTGGTCTGCGGGCGAAGCTGGGGCTGACCACAGTGCAGCCAGAGGATACTGGCCTGCTGCGTAGCTTGCTGGAGACGATGCAGGTACAAGAAGCGGACTTTACACAAACCTTTCGTGCTCTCAGCTCCGAAGGCGCGATAAGCGGGGAGACTGTGCCAGAGTCCCTCGCTGGGTTTGGGGCGTGGCTGGACCGCTGGCACCAACGTCTGGCGCAGGAGGGGGAAGTTTCCGTCTCAACCCGCGTAGACGCCATGAAGCAGGTCAACCCGGCCTTTATCCCCCGCAATCATCTGGTGGAAGCTATGATCAAGGCGGCGGTGGAAGACAGTGATTTCTCGCCGTTTGAAGATTTGCTCGCCGTTTGCACCCGTCCGTATGACGACCAGCCGGGCAAAGAGGCCTATGCTCGCCCCGCACAGGCCAGTGAGCGGGTGCGTTATACGTTTTGTGGAACCTGAGGGGAACGGCCTCACGCAATCCCGTCCACGCTGACAAATTTCCTGCCGTCCGCGCCTTCTTCTACCCGGGCGTGGACGCGATAAACCTCGCGCAGCAGGTCAGGGGTCAGCACCGCAGCAGGCGGGCCGGAGGCAACCATCTGGCCGTCATGCAGCACCGTCACAAAGTCTGTCATGTTCAGGGCAATGTTCAGATCATGCAGGACCAGCACGGTCACAAGCTGATGGGCAGTACTTTCCCGACGCAAAATATCCATCACGGCAAACTGGTGGTGCAGGTCCAGCGCGCTGAGGGGTTCATCCAGGAGCAGAGCGTCTGGCTTACGGCTGAGTGCCTGCGCCAGCCCGACCAGTTGCCGCTGACCGCCGGAGAGTTCGTCCATGGCCTGCATGGCGAGCTGCGGAATGCCGAACAGGGTGAGGCTTTCCAGCGCAGACTGAATGGCGTCTTCTTCCGGCGCGTCAGAGGCCGAAAGAATGCGGGCACGGTCAGCCGTCTTACGGGCCGCTATCAGGGCTTCCAGAACCGGGAGATGCACCGCAGCAGGCAGTGCCTGTGGCAGATACAGGCAGCGCGCAGTGCGGTCTGTCAGGCTCATACCGGACAGTTCAGCACCATTTAGCGTGACACAGGCGGAGGAGGGTACCAGTCCGGCCATGGCACGCATCAGGGTGGATTTGCCGCTGCCATTCGGTCCCAGCAGAGCGCAGACCGAGCCGGGCCTAAAGGGGCCAGCGGTCACGTCCTGCAACACGATGCGCCTGCCATACTGCACCGTGACATGCGTGGCGCTTAAGCCCGTCTGAGGAGAGAGGGCCGACGTCATGATAAGCCGCGCTGCCGCAATACGATGCTGAGGAAAAACGGAATACCCACCAGTGCCGTGACAATGCCCGTAGGAATAATCACACCGGGGATCAGCATGCGGGCTGTTACAGAGGACAGTGAGAGAATCAACGCGCCCGCCAGCATGCTACCCGGCAGATAAAAGCGATGATCTTCCCCAAGAAGCCTGCGGGCAATATGTGGCGCCACGAGTCCGACAAATCCGATAATACCCACAAATGAGACCGCAAGAGCGGAGAGCAGGCTTACCCGTAACAACGCACCCCGGCGCACGCGCGGCACATTCACACCCAGACTGGCGGCGCGTTCTTCCCCCATGCGCAGGGTGGTCAGGCTCCATGCCGCCCGGAAAGAGAACGGCACGACAAGTGTGCCCATTGCTGCCAGTAAGCCAACTTTGGGCCATGTGGTGCGAGTCAGGCTGCCCATGGTCCAGAACACCAGATCCTGCAAGGCGTCCTCACTGGCCATAAACTGCATGAGGGACACCAGCGCCTGAAACGTAAAAACAAGCGCAATGCCAAACAGCACCACCGTGCTCGTGCGCGCATGACGCAAATGCCCGACCACATCGAGCAGAAAAACCGAGCCAATGGCGCAGACAAACGCATTACCCGCAATCAACCAGGTATCAGGCAGCCCCGGAAGATGTAGCCCTAATACGAGGGCAAGCGATGCCCCGAAGGCCGCAGCCGCCGAGACGCCCAGCGTAAACGGACTGGCCAGCGGATTGGCCAGAATGGTCTGCATTTCAGCACCGGAAAGCCCGAGGGCTGCCCCCACACAGACCGCCATCAGCGCGTAAGGCAGACGGATCTGCCAGACGATAATCCGCTGGCTGGCAGGCACAGTGGAAGGGTGCAGGAGCGTATGGATAAGCTGTGCGGGGGAAAGCCCGGCTGGCCCCAGAGAGAAATCCAGCAGCACAGAAAGGCAAATAGCGCCGCCCAGAATGGCCAGAATACTCAGCCGGCGGGCCAGCAACGCCTGATAGGCGGCTCTGATCTGCGCCAGAGACGGCGTGCCGGAAGGCTGAGAGGGGCCAGAAGGGCGGAGGGCTGTCATGTTCTCTGCCTAGCATCCGTTGCTGTATGATAAAACCATACGCACTGCATGAGCTGCACTGCTGCGTTCTTGACGCCACAGAGGATAAAAGGCTTTTACTCGCGCTTTCCGCCCCGCCTGAAAAAAGTAGAACAGTTTTGACGCAAACCGGCACGCCTCAGCTCGACTCAACGCCTGCCGGGACTCTTTCTGGCACGTCTCTGGTTTTTATTGCTGCCGAGGAGCATGCCGGAGATCGTGTGGATCGCTTTGTGTCCGCACAGTCCGGTTCGCTGTCCCGCTCGCGCGTCAAAGCGCTGATTGAAGAGGGGCATCTGGCAGGCAATGGGGCCCCTATTACAGAACCCGCCGAGACCGTGCGGGCGGGTATGACTTACGTTCTGACCGTTCCCCCCGCCACACCTGCTGTGCCGCAAGGCGAGCGCGTGGAATTTGACGTTCTGTATGAAGATGCGGATCTGATTGTGCTCAATAAGCCGGCAGGCCTTGTGGTGCATCCCGCCCCGGGGAACGAGACCGGCACGCTGGTGAATGGCCTGATTGCCCATTGCGGGGAAAGCCTGAAAGGCATTGGTGGGGAGCGGCGGCCCGGCATTGTGCATCGGCTGGACAAGGATACATCCGGCCTGATGGTAGCGGCCAAAACGGAACAGGCGCATCTGGCACTTTCAGCCGATTTTGCCGCCCGACGGATAGACCGGGCCTATCTGGCCTTTTGCTGGGGCTGCCCGCAGCCAGCGGAAGGGGAGTATGAAGGTGACATTGGGCGGGATAAGCGCGACCGCAAACGCATGACCATTGTTACCCATGGTGGCAAATGGGCGCTCACCCGCTACCGCACCTTGCAGGCCTTTGAGATGGGCGCGGCGTTGGTGCAATGCCGTCTGGCAACAGGCCGCACGCATCAGATCCGGGTGCATTTTGCGGCGAATGGTCACCCGCTGATGGGGGACCCGGTTTATCTGCGGCGTATTCCGGCAGCGGCCAAAGCCCTTTCCTCCACGGCGCGGGCGGCGGCACTCGATTTCCCCCGGCAGGCCCTGCACGCGGCGCGTCTGGGTTTTACTCACCCTCGTAATGGGGAGCAGATGCTGTTTGAAGCCCCGATGCCCGAGGACATGCTGGCTCTGGGTGAAGCGCTGGGGCTTAATCCAAAGAAAGCGGTGATTGTCTGAATTTACTAAACCGGGTGTATTTTTAAACATCCCACGGGGAACTTGCCGGGGCTGCATGCGTCAAAGGCACTATGCCAGTC
This sequence comes from Acetobacter sp. P5B1, assembly GCF_018811985.1. Lineage (NCBI taxonomy): Bacteria > Pseudomonadati > Pseudomonadota > Alphaproteobacteria > Acetobacterales > Acetobacteraceae > Acetobacter > Acetobacter sp. P5B1. The sequence goes on from NZ_JACRVS010000011.1 coordinate 64,445, forward strand.
CTTTCCGCCCGGTTCCGAGTCTGCCTCTTCGCCTGAAAGGCAGAAAGCAGTCATGCCCTAAGCAAACTGCGGGTTTGCGGGGATTTTCTTGACAGAAATGTAATTCCGGCGCACCGTCAACGTCCTTTCCGACATGTCCGCAGGGCCGTCGGACCGGGTGTTTTTTCCTTCGCGCTGCCCATTCGGGGGGCGAGGGAAGAGGACATAATTTTTATCCGCTTGTTAACCGGAAACTTGCCTAACTCTACGCAACGCTTATCAGATTTTCACGGAACCTGAGGCGCTGCAGGGAGCTTTCCAGTTAAGAGGAGTGCTCAGTCGATGGTCTCATCTGTCATCAATGTTGGTCCTGAAAATAATCTTTCAAGATATCTTCAGGATATCCGCAAATATCCCCTTCTGACTCCGGAAGAAGAACTTCGTCTTTCCCATTTGTGGAAGGACAAGGGCGATGTAAAGGCCGCGCACAAACTGGTGACATCTCACCTGCGGCTGGTTGCAAAAATCGCTATGGGTTACCGGGGCTATGGCCTGCCGGTGAATGAACTCATCAGTGAGGGCAATATCGGCATGATGCAGGCCGTGCGCCGGTTTGACCCGGACAAGGGCTTCCGTCTGGCAACCTACGCCATGTGGTGGATCCGTGCGGCTATTCAGGAATACATTCTGCATAGCTGGTCTCTGGTTAAAATGGGTACCACTGCGGCTCAGAAGAAACTGTTCTTCAACCTGCGCCGCCTGAAAGGGCAGATGCAGGCGATTGATGACGGTGACCTTCAGCCCGAACAGGTGAACAAGATTGCCACCACGCTTGGCGTGTCCGAGCAGGATGTGGTGAGCATGAACCGCCGTATGGCCGCCCCCGACCACAGCCTGAATGCCCCGATGCGGGCTGATCAGGATAATGAGTGGCAGGATCGTCTGGTGGATGATCAGGTCAATCAGGAAGAAACCTACGCGGAAAACGAAGAGCTTTCTGGCCGTAAAGCCCTGCTTGCCAACGCCATGAGTTCTCTGAACGAGCGTGAGCGGCACATCTTTACGGAACGTCGCCTGACGGATGAGCCGTCTACGCTGGAAGATCTGGCGCATCAGTATGGTATCTCGCGTGAGCGCGTGCGCCAGATTGAAGTCCGGGCTTTTGAAAAAGTTCAGGCCGCGATGAAGAAAGAAGTCGAAGCCCGTCGCGGAGCAGCAAAGGAGGGCTAAGGCCCTCCTGAGTTCCTATGACGACACGACGTACCTTCCCCGACTCTCCTGTTGGCCTGACCGGCCAGCATGTTCAGCTTGTGCCCCTGTCCCGCACTCATGTGGAGGGGCTGCGGCAAGCTGTGCAGGATGGAGAGCAATGGAAAGTCTGGTGCACCTCGGTACCAAAACCGGAGGCCATGCAGGCTGAGGTTGAGCGCCGTCTGGATTTGCAGCAGCGCGGCACCATGCTGCCTTATACGGTGGTCAGCCTGCCGGATAACCGCATCGTCGGTATGACGACCTTCATGAATATCAATAAGGCCGGCCCGCGCGTGGAAATTGGTTCCACATGGTATGCGGCTTGTGTGCAGAGAACAGCCGTCAATACGGAAGCCAAGATGCTTCTGCTCTCCTATGCGTTTGAAACGCTGGGCTGTCTGGCAGTGGAGTTCCGCACGCATTACCTCAATCAGCGCAGCCGCCGGGCCATTGAGCGGCTGGGGGCCAGGCTGGATGGTATTTTGCGCTGCCATCAGCGGCTTCCCGATGGCTCACTGCGCGATACCTGCGTGTATAGCGTGACGGCGGCAGAATGGCCCGCTGTGCGGAACCATCTGCATTGGTGTCTGACGGAAAAATATCAGCGAACCTAAAAAACTATCAGGAAGGAAGCTCTTCCGTCAGGCGCGTGCAGCATCCTGAATGAAGAAGGTCGCGTCCGTCCGTCCGTTCCATGTTTCCGAACGCAGATAGCCCGCCAGATGGACCGGTGGACGCGTGCTGTCTTCCAGCCCAATAGCCAGCGGATTATCATTAGCTCGGAACAGCAGGGCTTTCAGGCGGCCACCATCCTGCCCTTTCAAAAGTAGGCGCAAGGTGTTGCCATCCCGCCCAATCCGGTCTGAGCGGATAATTTGTGCATTGGAAACCGCAATGAGTGGCTCCGCATTGCCCGCGCCAAACGGGGCGAGCATGGCAAGATTTTCCGCGAGTTCAACCGTTGCACCCGAGACAGACAGCGCGACATCCAGCGCAACATCCACCGTATCCGGCAGGACTGCGGCATCGGCCAGCCGTTCATCCAGAAATGTATGGAAGCGCTCAATGTTTTCCGCAGGCAGAGAGAAACCTGCGGCCATGGCGTGGCCACCACCGCTGGTCAGCACACCGGCCTGACGCGCTGCAATAATCACAGTGCCCAGATCAAGCCCCGGCACAGAGCGCCCGGAGCCTTTAATGGAGCCATCTTCCTGTTCCGCACCCACTAGCGCAGGGCGGTTAAACTGTTCCTTGATGCGGCCAGCTACAATGCCGACCACGCCGGGGTGCCAGTCTTTGCCAGTCAGCAGGATCACCGGGTGGCCCGCTTCCCGCTGTTCGGCCGCCTGTGCCATGGCGCGGTCCAGAATTTCAGCTTCCACGCCCTGACGGCGACGGTTCACCGCGTCCAGACGCTCCGCCATGGTGCGGGCGTCATGCGCGTCTGTGCTACGGAGCAGGGTCAGCCCCAGTCCGGCTTCGGCAATACGGCCACCCGCATTAATGCGCGGCCCAAGCGCAAAGCCACAGGTAAAGGCATCCGGTGCTTTGGTCACACCGGCAATTTCCATAAGCGCGTTCAGGCCGGTGCGCTGGCGACGCGCCATGATTTTCAGGCCCTGCGTCACAAAGGCACGGTTTAACCCATGCAGCGGCATCACATCGCACACGGTGGCAAGGGCAACCAGATCAAGCTGGCGCATCAGGTCCGGTGCGGGCTGCGCGTCATGAAACCATCCGGCAGTGCGGAGGTCCCGGCTGGTGGCAACGGCCGCCAGAAACGCGAGAGCTGCGGCGCAGATATGGCCAAGGCCAGAGGCACAGTCTGGCCGGTTCGGGTTTACCGTCGCCAGAATAGGGGGCAGGGCATCTTCGGATTTATGGTGGTCGAGAACAATCAGGTCGGCCTTACCAGCCAGTTCCCCCAGAACAGACCCGGCAGCCGTGCCGCAGTCTACGCAAATAATCAGTGAGGCTCCCTGCGCCACAAGCCCTTCCAGAGCCGGCACGTTAGGGCCGTAGCCCTCCGTCATGCGGTCGGGAATATGCGTGTGAACGGTGCAGCCGAGTTCTTCAAAAAACGAGGCGAGGATGGCGGAGGCACAGGCACCATCCACGTCATAATCCCCGAAAATCCCGATAGTTTCACCCTGCTGGACCGCCTGCGCCATGCGGGCAGCGGCTTTATCCATATCCTGCAAGCTGGATGGGTTAGGAAGCAGGGCGCGGAGTTTCGGGTCGAGAAAATGGGCAGCCTGTTCCAGAGGAATGCCGCGCAGGGCTAAAAGCCGCCCGACAATTTCCGGAAGGCCTGCTCGCTGGGCAATGGCCGCCCCCATGCGGAGCAGGGCGGGGTCTTCCGCCCCGTCCCGCCAGATCCATCGGCGGCCTGTCAGGCTGCTTTCCACGCCAAGGGCCGCGCGGGCCTCTGGCATGGGGGGGAGTGTGTCCATTTTCTCAGGCAATAAAACGTTCATTCTGGTGTGTGAGCGCCTTATTGCGGGGTCCAGGTTTTGGTTTTGAAGTTGTGATAGCCTTCAATAAACCGCACCGTGCCGGACTTGGAGCGCATGACCAGAGAATGCGTAACGGCATGGTTCGGATACTGATGGATGCCCTTCAGCAGCGTGCCGGACGTTACACCCGTGGCGGAGAACAGCACGGAGCCAGCGGCCAGATCATGCAGGCCGAGCTTGCGGTCCGGGTTTTTGCCGGGGTTCATTTTCTGGGCGCGCTCGCGCTGGCTGTCATCTTCAAACAGCAGGCGACTCTGCATCTGGCCGTTGACGCAGCGGATTGCCGCAGCCGCCAGAACGCCTTCCGGCGCACCGCCTGAGCCTGCGTAAATATCAACCTGACTGGTATCCAGACACGCGGCAATCGCCCCGGCCACATCCCCGTCAGTCAGCAGGCGAACACGAGCGCCCGCTTCGCGCGCTTTGGCAATCAATTCTTCATGCCGTTCACGGTCCAGCGTGCAGAGAACGAGGTCCCGGATTGCTTTACCCTTGGCTTTGGCCAGATTGCGCAGGTTGTTTTCAATGGAGGAGTCAAGATCCACCACGCCTTCGGGCAGGCCGGGGCCGACTACGATTTTGTCCATGTACACATCGGGTGCGTGCAGGAAGTTGCCCTTTTCGGCCAGTGCCACAACAGTAATGGCGTTGGGCATGTCCTTGGCGCACAGATTGGTGCCTTCCAGCGGGTCCACGGCAATATCCATGGCCGGGCCGCCAGAGCCGACTTTCTCGCCGATATACAGCATAGGCGCTTCGTCCATCTCGCCTTCGCCGATCACGACGGTGCCATCAATAGCCACGGTATCAAACGCCGTGCGCATGGCTTCAACAGCAGCACCGTCAGCGTCGTTTTTCTTGCCACGGCCTGTCCAGTGGGCAGAGGCCAGAGCAGCGGCTTCTGTTACACGGACCAGTTCAAGGGCCAGATTGCGGTCAGAAACCACAAAACTCGGAATCGGCTCAATCGCGTCAGACATTCTAGAGATAATCCTCTCTGTTTAAGGCCAGGGCTGGGCTTTTATAAGACGCTCAGTCCGTTTCAATCCGGATCATCACCGGCGTATCCGTCACCACATCCAGGCCATCAATCCGCGCGACAGCATCCTGCATGGCGGCTTCAGACGTCTGATGCGTCACCAGTACCAGTGGCACATAAGGATCGGCATCATTCTGCTCCGGCGTGTGCTGCAGCATGCTGCGGAGAGAAACGCCGCAATCACGCAGGACAGCCGTGATGTCCGCAATCACACCGGGACGATCTTCCACGAGTAAACGCAGATAGAACGCACCAGTGCCTGCAGAAACCGGGTTAGCCTGCAAAGGAGGCGTATCTGTGGCCTGCACACCCCAAACAGGGATGGTATGTCCGCGGGCAATATCAATAAGGTCAGCCGCAACAGCACTGGCGGTGGGGCCAGCTCCCGCGCCACGGCCTTCAATCATCAGGCGGCCAGCAAAAGCACCTTCTGCGACGACGGCGTTAAACACGCCATCTACCTGCGCGATGGGCGCATTTTCCGGCACAAGGCAGGGGGTCACGCGGGCTTCAAGCCCATCATCACCCATGCGGGCCATGCCCAGCAGTTTGATGCGATAGCCCAGCGTGCGGGCAAAGGTGAGGTCCAGCGCGCCAATGCGGCGGATGCCTTCCACATGCAGCGATTCAAACGCCACCGGCTGCCCAAAGGCCAGGCCAGCCAGAATGGTCAGCTTGTGGGCAGCGTCCAGACCGTCAATATCGGTGGAGGGATCTGCTTCCGCATAACCCAGCTGCTGCGCATCGACCAGAACGGTGCCGAAATCCTTCCCGGTTTCCCGCATCACGGTCAGGATATAGTTGCAGGTGCCGTTCAGAATGCCGCCAATCCGCAGAAGGCGGTCTGCTGCCAGACCTTCACGCACCATTTTAATGGCCGGAATGCCGCCCGCAACGGCCGCTTCAAACAGCAGTGGTGCAGATTTTTCAGCACTCAGTCGGGCAAGAGCCGGGCCATGAATGGCAAGCAGAGCCTTGTTGGCGGTCACCACCGGCTTTCCGGCAGCAAGGGCGGCTTCCACCACAGCGCGCGCCGTGCCTTCTGAGCCACCAATCAGTTCGACCACCACGTCTACGTCCGGGTCGGCGACCAGATCGGTGGCGTTATCGTACCAGCGCATGCCGGACAGATCGACCCCACGGTCCCGCGTGCGGTCCCGGGCGCTGACGGCGGTGACTTTCAGCGGGCGGCCCGCACGGGCTGTGACCAGATCCGCATTGGTGTTCAGCAGCCGGATAACACCAGCGCCAACTGTGCCGAGACCAGCGAGACCAAGACGAAGAGGGGAAGTGGAGGGAGAAGACGTCACGATTCAACAGGCTCCGGCTTGCTGGCAGAAGAAGGAGGCGCTTTTACGCCATGGGCTGAAAGAAAACCACGAATGGCACGGGTGGCCTGACGCAGACGCTGGGTATTTTCCACCAGCCCGATGCGCACATAGCCTTCCCCATGCTCACCAAACCCAAGGCCGGGGGCCACGGCCACACCAGCTTCTTTCAGCAGAAGTTTGGAGAATTCAACGCTGCCCAGTTCCCGGAACGGTTCGGGGATGGGGGCCCATGCAAACATGGAGCCTTCTGGTGAGGGCACATCCCAGCCACCAGCATGCAGGCCACGGATCAGCACATCTCGCCGATCTTTATACAGGGCACGGATATCCGCCACGCAGTCCTGCGGGCCGTTCAGGGCCGCCACGGCTGCAACCTGAATGGGCGTAAAGGCCCCATAATCCAGATAGGATTTAATGCGGGTGAGAGCGGCAATCAGCCGCTCATTGCCAGCCGCAAACCCCATACGCCAGCCGGCCATGCAGTAGGTTTTGGAGAGCGAGGTGAACTCGACTGCAATATCCTTGGCACCCGGCACCGCCAGAATGGAGGGCGGGACGAGGTCGCCGAAATAGATTTCTGCATAGGCGAGGTCAGACAGGATGAAGATTTCTTCCCGGCGCGCAAACGCCACCAGCTCCTTGTAAAAATCCAGATCCGCCAGATAGGCCGTAGGGTTGGACGGGAAGTTGACAATCAGTGCCGTCGGCTTGGGCACGGAATGGCGCACAGCACGCTCCAGCGCCCGCAGCATGGTGTCATCCGGCGTGGCGGGAATGGAGCGCACAGAGGCTCCGGCAATAATAAAGCCGAACTGATGAATGGGGTAGGAGGGGTTGGGCACCAGAATGGTGTCACCCGGGCTGGTAATGGCAGAGGCCAGATTAGCCAGCCCTTCCTTGGATCCCAGTGTCGCGATCACTTCGGTATCCGGATTGAGCTTCACGTTAAAGCGGCGCTCGTAATATCCGGCAAGAGCCTTACGCAGGCCCGGAATACCTTTACTGACGGAATAACCGTGCGCCCGCGGGTTTTGTACAGTTTCAATCAGTTTCTGCACAATATGCGGCGGGGTGGGACTGTCCGGGTTGCCCATGCCGAGGTCAATAATATCCTCGCCCCGCGCTCGGGCTGCCGCTTTGGCCTGATTGACAGAGGCAAAAACATAAGGCGGCAGGCGGCGGATACGATGGAATTCTTCGGTCATGGATTTCAAATGCCCTTGTTAGGAAAGGGGTCAGACCCCGCACGATTACGGGGGAAAAACATAGTAATGGCAGAAACGGAACAGGCAACCGCCCCAATGGGATAATCTGTTCTCAACTATGAGATTATCCCACCGGCAGGACGGAGAAGGGGATCAGGGCGTCGTGGCAATCCGTGCGCCCATGCCAAACGCATCCCCCCGGATGTGAATGGCGGAGGCGGGGACGTTCAGGCTGATCAGCTTTTTGGCAATATTCTGGGCGCGCAGCAGTCCAAGCTGCACGGCGTCAGCCTGATCCTGCGCATCAAGTGAGGCAGCAGACCCAAATCCCCGCACATAGAACGGCCCATGCGGTGTTTTGGCGACCAGCTTTGCAAACGCGTCATCCTGCCCGGAGGAAATCTGGTCGGACTGCGGCACGCAATGAATCGCCGTGCCTTTGGCGTCGGACAGATCATAATTGGGGCGAACGGCATCCGGCACATAGGCGTCTGACGGAACATCAAACCCGGGGAAAGACGGCGGCGTGGGCGGCCCTGCCGGAATTTGCGGAATGGCGCTGGCCGGGGTGGGGGGTGTCTGCGCGGTGGATTTCACCTCAGGCAGCCCGACTTCCGGCATGGCGATTTCGGCGTCCTGCTTGCTGGCTTCGGTCTTTTTCCCGGTTTTGGTCAGAGCGCCGGAGTCAGGCGAGGGGGCAGACGGAATGGCTGATTGAGTGCTTTTCCCGGCAGAAGCAGCCGTGGCAGCAGTCTGCTGGGGTGGGGCGTCTGCTGCATCCATAATAGCCCCGGCCGTGCCCTCGGGGAGCGTGGCTGGTTGCGCGGCGCCGTTTCCAGCCTGCGGTGCCGTGCCGCCTTTTGGCGTGGCTGATGCAGCAGCGCCGGGTGGTGGCGGGATTTCGGGCATCAGGGTGCCGTTGGCCGCCACAGTGCGGTACATCAGGTTCCGGTCACGGATCAGCTGTTGCGTGATCAGGGACCGTGCCTGAGGGGAGGGGACTTCCGGCGTGGTAGTCGGCGTCAGCCCCACATGCGGGTAGGGGTCATAAATACCGGGCGGCGGCGGCCGCTGTGCGGCAATCACCCCGCCACGCATATGCTGCATCCACTCAAACGTCGTATCGACGGGGTCTTTATGGCTGCATCCTGTCAGGCAGAGCACGCCTGTCGCCACCAGTAACCCGGACCGAAAAGGGTTGCCGGACTGAAAAGCCATGTAAACACGGTGCCGGAAAGGCCGGTCCTGTTCTGGGCACGCTTGCTGCATGACGTGATGGTTGCTCCGCTGGCAGGGTGAAAAACAGGGGGCACTCTACCCTCTTCGGGCCGTTGTGGCGAGATAGGGGATCACCCTCGCATGATTGCCCCTTGGCAGGGGCGCGCAGGCAGAGCAGGATAAGAGACATGAACAGAGACACAGAACATGCGGAGACTGGCATGACGGGCATTTCCCCCTGCGATCCTATCCGGCTGGATGATGATAACCCGGAGTCCCCGGACGCACCGGAAAAAGAAGACGCCAAAACCCCGGCTGCTCCGGAAGGGGAGCTGGAGAACAAGCTGTTCAAACAGCGCAAAGTGCTGATTTTTGGCGGGATTAACGACAAGGTGGCCCGGGACGTCACAGCGCGTCTGCTGGCGCTGGCCGGTGAGTCGGACAAGCCGATTGATGTGTATGTGAACTCTCCCGGCGGACACGTGGAAAGTGGTGACACCATCCATGACATGATCCGCTTTGTCGATTCGGTGGCGCCGGTCAACATGATCGGCACAGGCTGGGTGGCCTCTGCCGGTGCGCTGATTTTTGCCGCTGGTCAGAAAGACCGTCGTTTCTGTCTGCCCAACACCCGCTTCCTGCTCCATCAGCCGATGGGCGGTGTGCGCGGTCCGGCAACGGATATCGACATCGAAGCACGCGAAATCATCAAGATGCGTGAGCGTCTGAACCGTCTGTTCGCCCGGGAAACCGGCCAGACGTACGAAAAAATCGTCAAGGACACGGACCGCAACCACTGGATGTCCGCCAAAGAAGCAATTGACTATGGTCTAGTGACAAAGATCATTTCGAAGCTTTCCGACATTCACTAAACGGAAGACCCGCGCTCCTCTCTTCCTGCGGGGGAGAGGAGTCAGTTTGTTGTCCCGGGCCCTGCGTGGCCCGCTTCTGCTGTGGCAGGGGCGGGTGGCGGAGCGCCCCCAGTAAACGGGTTCCTGCCATGGGTTCTCTCAGCGATATCTATTCCCGCCTGCCAGACAGTGTGGATGATCTGCCCCCGCCGCCCGATAATGAGGCTGTGGTTGAGGCCGATTATAAAGCCCGGCACTGGCTCAGCCCTGTTAAAGGCCCGCTGAAGCCGGGGTCTGACGCGCATAAGAAGGCGATTGCGGCGATGTTCCGCGAAACCTTCAATCCGTATCGGCCTTCCGTCATTGACTGGCCGAAGCTGGACCCGGAAACGCTGCACCGCATCACTTCCCTGCCGATCTGGGATATTGCCGTGCAGACGGAGGGTAAGGCCCGCCTGCGTATGGCAGCTTACGCCCGTCTGGTGACAGATCCGGATATTAAGGACGCCATTTCCCGCAATGCGTGGGAAGAAAACCGGCATAAGGAAGTTCTGTCCAAGCTGGTTGAGGCCTATGGCATCAAGATGGCGCCGGAACCGCCGTATATTGAGCCAAAAGACGTCGAATGGGCCTATCTCGTCACCGGGTTTTCCGAGTGCGTCGATAGCTTCTTTGCGTTTGGCCTGTTTGAGCTGGCCCAGCGTTCCGGCTTCTTCCCGCCGGAACTGATTGATACGTTTGAGCCGGTCATGCAGGAAGAGTGTCGCCACATTCTGCTGTTCGCCAACTGGCTGGCCTGGTATCGGGCGGTCATGCCCTGGTGGCGTCGTCCGTTCTTTGAGATGAAGGTCTGGGCGGTATGGGCATTCCTTGCCTATGAACGCATGAGCATTGCCACCTCTGTGGATGACAAAGGTGAGGTCCATACGCAGGACAACAACTTTACCGTTACCGGCACAAAAGACATTGCCAATGTTGATCTGAACCTGCCGGAATTCATGGATCTGTGTCTGGAAGAAGATGACCGGCGCTTTGCGGGCTATGACCCGCGCCTGCTGCGTCCCACCACAGCTCCGGCCATTGCGCGCGTTATTCGTGATGTCGGGCGTGGGTGGCAGTTCGTCTCCGGTCTGGTACGCGCCAACCGGCACTGATTAAGGTTTTGCGGGCAGGGAGTCTTCAGCTTTCCTGTCCGCAGCCGTGTCTCAGAAAGCCTTTTAGCTTTTTGCAGGGGCTCACGCTTTCCGCTTCATGCTTGCATGGGGATCAAGCGGGATTTTTATGAGGACCTGATTGAACGCCCTGGTGCTGCGGAAGAGTGTATCACGCGGGTAGTCCTGCGGTCTGAATACAAATGTTTGCGGCGTATCGCTCTGGTTATCCAGAAGAAGCTGGGACTGGTCATTTTTGATGGCCTCCAGTCGGCTATGCGGTGCGACCGAAACAATAAGCCGATGTGCATCTGGCAGCATAAAGGCGACAATCACCCCCACGACATCTTCCATGCAGTTATTGAGTTGCTTTAACCAATGGCGGGCTTCGGCATCTGTGAACTGGTCCGGCTGAGGCGTTGCGACGGCAATCTGGAAGGTGAAACCGATAAATTCATTTGCAGTCAGGTTGGCCATTAAAGGCGGGTTTTCGACCCATAGGGCCTTTGTCAGCGGCACAGTCAGTTCATCATTATCCGCATTGAACAGCGGGATGGGGCCGTTTTGGGTTTGCAGATGCAGGCCGGAGGCTTTCAGCGGTGCATCTTCGGGTTGGAGCCGCCCCAGCACATGGAGCGAAAGATTGGCCCGGTCTTGTTCAGGGAATGCGTTAAAGCGGTTGAAGACGCGCGCAACGGCGCGGTAGGTCTGAACTTGTACTGTGCGCGTGGCATGCACTTCTATATTCTCAGGCTGCGATGTCTGGGCGTATGCCGGGGAGAAGCACGCCCCGCAACAGGTCATCAGGAGCGATAAAAGACTGTGTCTGCGCATTAAAAGCCGCCTCGCAGTATAAAAGGAACACCCCAAATCATACTGCTTCCTGTTTACCAAAACATGGACAATCTACGACTTGGGGAATGTCTTTTAAACCGTATTACTATAGCGGCGGTAACGGAAAGCTGGTGGTGTTGCCGGGCGTTCTGCGATGGCCTTCTCAATCCGGTCATGCGCCGGGGCGCGGTGGCAGACCGGGTCCGTCGCGTCGGCTTGTCCGGCCAATGCCAGAGCCTGACAGCGGCATCCGCCCCAGTCATCTTCTTTAAAGGCACAACTTTGGCACGGCTGGGGCATCCAGTCCGTGCCGCGATAGAGGTTGAATAGCGGCGAGTCCTGCCAGATGGCCTCAAGCGACTCTTCTGCAACGGACGGGAAGGTCAACCCCGGAATGCTTTCTGCCGCATGGCACGGCAGCACTTTGCCGGAGGGCGAAATATTGAGGAAACGCTGCCCCCACCCGCCCATGCAGGGCTTGGGGCGTTCGGCGTAATAATCCGGGGTCACAAAATCAATGGCAAGCCGGTTGCCAAACCGCATGCGTGCCGCCGCAACAGCCTGTTCCGTGGCTTCTAACTGTGCGCAGTCCGGCAGGAGGGCGTCCCGGTTGAGCAGGCCCCAGCCATAATACTGCGTATGTGCAATTTCCACCCGGCGTGCGCCAAGTTTCTCGGCCAGATCCAGCATGGCCGGCACGCGTTCGGCATTTTGCCGATGGATCACAAAATTCAGCGTTAGGGGCAGGCCGTCTTCTACAATCAGGCGAGCCGCTTCCAGCTTTTTGGCCTGAGCGCCTGCCATGCCGCCAATCCGCTCGCCTTCCTGCGCATCTGCATCCTGAAAGGAGAGCTGGATGTGGTCCAGCCCGGCTTCAGAAAGTACCTTCAGACTGTCACGGTTTAGCAGCACGCCGGAGGTAATCAGATTGGTATAAAGCCCCAGAGACACCGCATGACGGACCAGATCAGCCAGATCAGGCCGGGCCATGGGTTCACCCCCGGAAAAATGCACCTGCAACACGCCCATGGCGGCTGCTTCATCCAGCACACGCATCCATGTTGCGGTATCCAGTTCGCCTGCACGCGGGTCCAGCCGGAGCGGGTTGGAGCAATAGGGGCATTGCAGCGGGCAGCGATGCGTCAGCTCTGCCAGCAGGCTCATGGGGGGCGGGGCTTTGATCATGGCAGAACGGGTCATGCCAGCAGCAGAACCTGCTTGTCGGCCAGTTCCTGCGTCATGCTCAAAACATCCTGTGCAATGACATCACGTGGGGCAGAAAACTTGTCTGCAAGCTGGTCAATAATCTTCGCCAGAGAGCGTTTTCCGTTCACCAGTTGCAGAATTTCTGCCGCAACGGCATCGGCCAGAAACGCACGCTCTGGTGCCTGCACAAACCACTGTTCCCGCACGCGGTCATATTGCAGCCGTGTGCCACGGGCAAAGCGCGGCATACAGGTTTCCGCCAGAAGGGTGGCGGCTGTCATGCTGCATCCTCAGCCGGACGGAAAGCCCCCGGCGGAATGCGGGCGGGCGTGACATAGGCGTAATCCAGCGCATCCAGCATGGACCACAGAACGCCGCATTTGAACTTGAGCGCGCCAAGCACGGCCTGCTGTTCGGCTAGAGTGCGGGCATGTTCCTTCACATAAGCCAGTGCAAAGGCCGAATCCTGCGGGGCCTGCGTCAGGCGCGGGGCGAAGTAGGCCAGCGTTTCTTCCGTAATAAACGCATAGTTCCGTAGCATGCCGGACACACGTTCACTGATAATGGTGGGGGAGAACAGCTCTGTCAGAGAGGACGCAATGGCCTCCAGAATGGAGCGGTCTCGCACAAAATGCACATAGGCTTCCACGGCAAAGCGCGTACCGGGGAGCAGGCCGTCCAGAGATTCCACATAGGCGCGGTCAAGTCCCAAACCATCGGTCAGCTTCAGCCAGCGGGCTACGCCGCCTGTGCCGGGTTCGGTCCCGTCATGGTCAATCAGCCGCCGCCGCCATTCCCGCCGCAGTTCTGCTGTGGGCAGGCGGGCAAGCAGTGTGGCGTCCTTGGCGGGAATGCTGGCCTGATAATAATAGCGGTTCAGAGCCCAGGCCTGCACCTGCCCCTTGTTCAGCTTTCCATCATGCAAGGCACGGTGGAAAGGGTGCAGGTTGTGGTACCGTTCCGCACCAATAGCCCGTAAGGCAGCTTCCAGTTCGTCGGGGGAAAGCAGCCGGTCTGTCATAGTGTTATCCTCATGCCATCATAGGCGACATCCCAGTCTGCCTCTTCAACCTGCCTGCGTTCAGGCGTGTCGGCTAACAGAATGGGGTTGGAATTGTTGATGTGGATGAGCACCTTGCGGCCTACGTTCAGCGGGCGGAAGGCGGCAATCGTACCATCCGGCTCATCCGCAATGGACATATGGCCCATACGTCGGCCTGTCTTGGCGCCCAGTCCGGCGCGGACCATCTCGTCATCCGTCCAGAGCGTGCCGTCAAAAAATACCACATCGGCCCCGTTCAGGCGGTCGCGCAGGGCGTCCGTCATCATGGCGCAGCCGGGAATAAAGAGAGCACGATGCTGGCCATCCGTAATGTCCAGACCGATGGTTTCCCCGTTATTCATGATCTCAGCCGGGTTTTCCCCACGCTCAGCATAAAGCGGCACTTTACCGGGGACGGAAAATGGCGTGATGCGCAGATTGCCCGGCATTAGAGCAAGGGGCTCGTCAAGCGCCATGGTCTTGCGCGGTACCAATGTGCGGTCCAGCGCATCAAAAATCGGGTTGGCGTCCAGCTGGGCCAGAACAGAGGCGGTGGCATAGAGCCCGTAAGCCTGCCGTTCCCGCATGGTCAGCAGCCCGGTAATGGCGTCAATCTCGCCACTGGTCAGCACCACACCGGCAATGGGGGTGGAACGCAAACCGTCTTTGGGGTGCAGGGCAGGAGTCTGGTTGATCTGCGCGCGCAGATCGGGCGAGGCATTGAGGATAAACCAGTGCTCACCATCCCCGCTGACGGCGAGGGACGCCTGTGTGCGGGCCGGGGCGTTTGGGTCTCCGGCGCGGGCGCGCTGGCAACCGGGCGCATTAGAGTTCCACTGAGGAAAGCCGCCACCTGCGGCAGCGCCTAGAACAAGAAGATCAAGCATACGCGGCTTTTTAAAACAAAAATGCCGCCAGCGCGAACCTGATGCAGGTCGCGCTGGCGGCAGAAAGGCTTATTTCTTCTGGCCGCAAACGTAGCTGTTGATTTCAGCGCCAAGCGGGATTTCGGTGATTTTCGGTGTGGTCCAGGCCATGAGAACTCTCCGTTAATGGGTCATGTATCAGGCGGCCTCCTGTTCTGGCAAAAGAGCCAGAGGGAGGCTGGCCGCGCAGAAACGAGTGTGAGCAAAAGCCCGAAGGGTGCAACCCTGCACACAGAAATATGAGGTCTTTTTCATTCTTTTCACGGGAGTGTGAACAGGGATCCTCCCTGAACAGACAGCACACCAAAACGCGACGATTTGCTATTTCCGCCGCATGGCTTCTAAACACGGCCCGGCATGATGTGCCGTGCGCAGGCTATTTCAGGCGGGAGAAGGAAGCGTGAAGGCTGATGAATAGTCAGATCAAGGCGTTATTCAGACGGGTGTTTCGGAACACGGGCTATCTGCTGACAGGCAGAGGCGCCATGGCCGTGCTTGCGCTGGCCAGCACCGCTCTGGCCGTCCGTACGCTCGGGCTGGAGGATTACGGCGTCCTGCTGCTGATGAGTTCCTTCGTCATGTCCTGCGCGGTGGCGACACGCTTTCAGGCCTGGCAACCTTTGCTGCAATACGGCACCTCTCTTTACAAAGCCGCCGAGAAAAAACCGTTTCAGACCCTTTTCCGCCATTGCACCATGCTGGATGCGCTTGGCGCGCTCATGGGGGTGGCCGTAGCGCTTTTCTCCAGTATCTGGCTGGCGCATCTTTCCGGTTGGGCGGCCGCCTATGGGCATATTCCGCTGTGGTATATGACCGTCATCCTGTTCATGAATACGGGCTGCGCCATGGGCGTCCTGCGGCTGGCCAACCGGTATGAACTGGCGGTTCTGGCGGATACAGCCAGTTCTGTCGTCAAATTCGTGGGGTGCGTGACAGGGTTTTTCCTGCACTGGACGCTGCCGGCTTTTCTGTTGCTTTGGTACTGCTCCACGGCTGTGGCGTTTGTGCTGGATTATGGACTGGCCTTCTGGGTCATGGCGCGTTCGGACAAGCTGAAAGGGTTTCGGCTCGTCAATGTGCCCTGGCTCAGCCCGATTAAAGGGATCTGGCGCTTTACCTTTTCCACCAGTCTGGATCAGGCGCTCGGACGTCTGGGCTCCCGCTTGACAGTGCTGATTGTCGGCGCGGTGCTGGGCCCGGAAAACGCCGCCATTTACAATGTGACATGGCAGATTTCCGACGGCATGGCGCGCCCGGCGCAAATGCTCACCCCGGCTTTGTATCCGGAACTGGTGGCGCTGCGGGACAAGCGTGACTGGGCCTCCATCCATCAGGTTACCAACCGTATTTTGCAGGCACTGGCGATTTTTTCCGCTGTGGTGCTGGTTGTGGCCACGTTTGTGGGGCCCTGGCTGCTGCATCTGCTGCTGACTGTCCCGTGGACAGGCACCCGCACGCTGCTGTTGCTGATGACCGTGACCGCCATTCTGGACCTGTGGGACGTACCGCTTGAGCCGCTACTGGTGTCACTGAACAAGGCGCATCAGATTCTGATCGGCCGCATGGTGACGATGTGTTTCTCGCTCCCGTTGCTTTATGTGCTGGCCAGCGCGTGGGGGATGACCGGTGCGGGATTTGCAACCCTCTTAAGCGAGCTGGCCATTCTGCTGACACGTCTCGGTCCTTACCTTATTATGAACCGTAACAAATCATTTGAGGGCAAACCCGAAGCCTGAGACCTGTTCGGGAGCCAGAGCGCGAAAAGCCGGAGGTGTGACCTGAGCCGAGCAGTTTTATCCGAGCCAGTCTGGATTCTGGATACAGGGCGGGTCGGAGAACAGGCACAGTGTCGGACGCTGGCGCAGGCGCTGGGGCTCCCCTTCCGGACAGTGCTACTTGGGCCCGCTTTTTCGTCGCCAGCCCAGTGGCCAGAGACCACAGGGCTGCGTCTTATTCTGTCTTTTGGGAATGCGGTGCAGGCCGCTTGTGCGTTACGGGCGTCCTGCGCCGTAAGGCCATTGGTGGTGCATATCGGCCGGCCGAGCCATATTCCTGCCAAGGATCTGGATCTGATTATTCCGCTGCCGCAGGATGATTATCCTTCGGGGCCGAATATTCTGAGAGTCTTGTGGCCCTTTAACGGGGCATCGCTCAAACCAGCTTATGAGAACGTGAAATGCCAGCGCCATGCAGGCACCATTGTGATGTATGGCGGCCCGTCCCGCCACTTCCGGATGGGGCTTGCGGAAACCCGCCGTCTGTTAATTTTTGCCCGCAAACTGGCGCATGCCAATCAGGAAGCCCTGCACATCCTCACCAGTCCGCGAACACCGCCTGAAGCGGTGGCATGGATGCAGGAACAGGTGAAGACATACGGTGCCGTCCTGCATGTCTTCCAGCCCGGTGAAGATGTGTTCGGCAGCTTTCTGAAAACTGGCAACCGATTTGTGGTGACTGCCGATAGTGCATCCATGCTGGCAGAGGCTTGGCGTAGCTGTGCGCCGGTCTGGCTGTTTCCTTTGCCGCAGCGCCAGACGCTCATGTCCCGATTGCAGCAGGGGGTGGACGCTCTGGGGCTCCGGCCTCTTCGCTATTGGCTCATCACGCGAGGGATCCTGGGAAGTGGGGCCAACTTCACACATTGGCATCGCACGCTGATCCGCTCAGGTGCGCTCCGTTGGGCCGACCCGTATCTGAACGAGCAGGATTTACGCTGGGCGCCAGTGCGGCATCAGGCCGATAAGGACCTTATGCGATGCCGGACCCGTATTCTGGCGCTGCCTAGTCTAAAAAAAGCATTATTGTAATGCGTCTCCAATCAACTGCGATGGAAAAAGCGTGACACATTCAGAAACCCTCACAGAACAGGCGACCCTGAACGGAACCTGCGCTGTGGTTGTGACCTATGGCAATCGGGTTGCATTTGTTGAGCAGGTTCTGCATGCGGCGTTTCAGGCCGGTATCGGGCACGTGGTTCTGGTAGATAATGGAACAGTCCCCGCAGTTGCAGAAAACCTGAAAACAAGTGTGGCGGTACGGGGCGCAGAGCAGGTGACGACTGTGCGGCTGGAGCGCAATGGGGGATCGGCGGAAGGGTTTGCCGCAGGATTTGCCGCCGCAGCACAAAGAGCGCAAACCCAGCATATCTGGGCGTTGGATGATGACACCGTTCCTCATCCTGACGCACTCAAAGCTCTCGCCCGCACATGGCGGCTTATGGGGGGGAAACCCTCCTGCTGTCTGGCCAGCTTTCGTCAGGACAAGCGCACCTACATCAAGCTGGTTGAAAACAACAAACCCAACGCCATTCAGCCCAATTCCTTTTTTGGCTTTTCCGTTCAGGCTCCTTTTCAGAAAAAAACGGTCGCACTCTGGAAGAAGGGCGGGCTGGAATGTCGCGCCATGGAAATGGGTGCCTATGGCGGCTTATGGTTTCATAAAGACTGGGTGCAGCGTATTGGCCTGCCGGATGCACGCTTTTTTCTCTATTTTGATGATTATGACTATACATTACGCATAACCCGTAACGGAGGGGCGCTGTGGATGTGCAGCAATAGTGTTCTAAGGGACCTTGAGCAATCCTGGACACAGACCCCTTCCTGCCTTCATCCCTGGCTACAGGAGCAGCAAGGCATAATTCGTCCCTATTTCGCTTTGCGGAACCGCGTTTTTATTGAGCAAAACAGTATAAATTGTAGGCTGATTTATAATCTCAATATGGTTCTATTTCTGTTTATAAAAGTCCTGTGTCGCACCCCGCGCGGCGTCCTCTACCACCTTCAGCACCCCGTTAAAATGGTGCGCCGCTGGCGCCTGCTGGTCAGCGCAATCCGGGATGGTCTTTCAGGCAACTTTGAAAACAGGATTTTAAAAGACCAATAACTAGAGGGTGTTATGCACTTTGGATGAGCAGGTTAGCTGCGTTTCTAAGCATGAAACCTGCGAAGGCGATGGTATGCATTGCGGCAAGCGTTGAGGCGCAGCGCTCGTAGTCTTTCACCAGCCTCCTGCACCGCGTTGCCCACGCGAACGATCTCTCTACGATCCAGCGACGTGGCAGCAGCACGAAACCCCGTTTAGCCTGAGGTAGTCTGACGATTTCGAGAGTGATATCCTGC
>NZ_JACRVS010000105.1:0-526 GCF_018811985.1 Acetobacter sp. P5B1
GATGAAAACTTAGTACTGAGAATATGTTTTAAATTATGCCGAAAACATTTATTTAAAACTGAGATTTCGCATCTCTCTTTTCTCCATGTGTATGTGGCAAGGACAGTCATTATGCGTTGGTGTTGTGAAGCAGCTGGGACAACACACAGTCCTCCGTTTGCCCCTCCACCTCCATCATCACCATCTTTATCTCCGTCTTCGTCTTTCCGACCACCTCCTCTTGTCTACATCGCTCATCCCCAATCCCCAATCCTCATCCCTTATCCGTGGATTCCGGATTGGCAAGTAGCCCCATCGCCACGTGGCCACGTGTTTACATGCGTTCCGGCCATAAAGTAACGCCAACAAACGCACTTTACAGCCTTCAAAAAGTGCCGTCTGGAATATGGGAATATGGCTGGGACGATTGGCGAACTCCTGGCAAAAGGTGGCTAAAGCTAAATTTTTAATGAAACGTCGCATAGAAAACGAAAAAAGTTGAATTTATGACTAGCACATGAATACACGGTGATGGTATGTATATACT
>NZ_JACRVS010000106.1:0-519 GCF_018811985.1 Acetobacter sp. P5B1
GAGGAATCCTGACGATGACAGTATCGCAAGACGGTGCGATCTATCTTTAGTTAATTTAGATATTTACAAACGAAATTATCGTTAAAACTAGGCTAAAAATAGACTAAAAATGGATGTAAGAATAACTGTTTTGAGCAGCTAATTACCAGTGCTAACGATCCCTATTACTTTTTGAAGGATTTWGGGAAATTAATTTTTGGATCAATTTTCGCATTTTTTGTAMGGAGGGGGKTCATCAAAATTTGCWAAATATGGCCATAAAATTTAATTTCCATTTTTGAACACAGTTTGATTGGAAATTTTMTTACGAGCTYAGTGAGGTATGACATTCCATATTCAGACAATTATTTCGTATGTTGTGGCAAAATAAATGATTATTTGATGACCGAAATTTGRAAAAACAGACTMTGCAAAAATGTTGATATTTACAAACGAAATTTTCGTTATAACTTGGCTAAAAATGGTCACATAGATGTACGAATATCTGTTTTGAGCAGCTAATTACCAGTGCTAACGATC
>NZ_JACRVS010000107.1:0-506 GCF_018811985.1 Acetobacter sp. P5B1
ATATGGGCCTCGTGCTCATCCTGGCAACAGGAACGACCATAAAGAAGCCGTCGAGAGATATCGGAAGAGTTTTCTTTTCTGTTTTATAGCCGTACTACCATGGAAGTCTTTCGCAGAGAGATATGGTAGATGGGCTAGAAGAGCATGACATATACTGTTGTGTCGATATTTTCTCCTCGGACCTTGAAAATTTATGGTGGGGACACGCAAACTTCTCAACAGGCCGTACCAATATCCGCAGCTGGTCTCCAAGGTGAAGAGTCTCTAGTCGATAGAATAATGTAGGTAAGGGAAGTCGGCAAATTAGATCCGTAACTTCGGGATAAGGATTGGCTCTGAAGATTGAGATAGTCGGGCTTGATTGGGAAACAATAACATGGTTTATGTGCTCGTTCTGGGTAAATAGAGTTTCTAGCATTTATGTTAGTTACTTGTTCCCCGGATAGTTTAGTTACGTAGCCAATTGTGGAACTTTCTTGCTAAAATTTTTAAGAATACTATTTGGG
>NZ_JACRVS010000108.1:0-501 GCF_018811985.1 Acetobacter sp. P5B1
TTTGATGACCGAAATTTGGAAAAACAGACTCTGCAAAAATGTTGATATTTACAAACGAAATTTTCGTTATAACTTGGCTAAAAATGGTCACATAGATGTAMGAATAWCTGTTTTGAGCAGCTAATTACCAGTGCTAACGATCTCTATTACWTTTTGAAGGATTTAGGGAWATTAATTTTTKAATCAATTTTCGCATTTTTTGTAAGGAGGGKGGTCATCAAAATTTGCAAAATAWKGYCAAAAAATTTAATTTCCATTTTTGAACACAGTTTGATTGGAAATTTTATTAYGAGCTCAGTGAGGTATGACATTCCATATTCAGACAATTATTTTTTATGTTGTGGCAAAATAAATGATTWTTTGATGACCGAAATTTGGAAAAACAGAYTCTGCMAAAATGWTGATATTTACAAACGAAATTTTCGTYATAACTTGGCTAAAAATKGTCACATAGATGTAMGAATATCTGTTTTGAGCAGCTAATTACCAGTGCTAACGATC
>NZ_JACRVS010000012.1:0-77013 GCF_018811985.1 Acetobacter sp. P5B1
CATCTGCACTGGTGGGGGGGAGGGGGCGCAGAAAGCCGAGTTCGGCCACGCGGCGGATATAGGTTTCAATCTGCGCGAGTTGCCGGACTTCATTGCTACTTTCTGGCAGAAAGGTCTGAAGCATGGAGGCGATATCATCGCGACTGAGGATAAGGCGGGTCTCGCCCCCCATAGCATCAAACCGAACCAGTTGCTGGCGGAGCAGGGCTAAAAGCAGACTGACGTGGAAAGAGAGCGGACGCCGCGCAATCAGGCGGAGCATGCGGGATGCGCCTTCTTCCTCTTCCGGCTGCGGTGCGCTGCGCAGATACGCATAGCCCTCGGCGGGGTCGATAATCAGAACCAGCCCCAAAACGACGACATAATCCCGCACCTGATTTTGAAGGCGGAGCAGATGTCCCCACAAGCCTTCATCTTCCTCCCGGTAGATCACGCTTTTTAAGAGCGTAATGGCGAGCGTGGAGAGAGAAGCTGGCCCGTGAGCCGAAGCCTCTGTGTCCTCTGGGATATTGACCGTCTGGCTCATGCCGACCTCACAAAAATTACGCGTTGCAGGGTGGCGTGGCGCGTTATGATGGACCCATCCGTTGTCATGATGTCCCAGTTTACATGATCGTTTGTCTTTTCATCAATGAGGCTCTCGAAGCGCTCACTGCTGAGCTGAAGATAGGCCACGAGTTCAGACAGGCCCTGTTCCAGCGGGTAGCGATGCAGTAGTGCGGCAAGGCTGATTTGCGGGGCTTCCGCCAGAGCCTGCTGAATGTTTTCGGTCAGGCGCACGCGGTCCACCACAACCTGTTCATAAAGGGCTATGGGGTCCACATCGTCCCCCGTGTCTTCCGGCAGCGGGTCAACCGTCAGGATCGTGGGGAGTGGGGGCGAATAAAGAGGCCGTTCCATAATAAGGTCAGGGGAGGCGGCCATGGCGTCCAGATCCGTCAGCGCCTCATCGGGCGGGCAGTCGGACAAGTACGGGCGTGCCGCGATGGCGTGGGCCTCGATATTGTGCAGAATTTCCATAATGCGCCGGGTTTCCTGCCGGCTCTGGTCATCCAGAAACTGACGCAGGCGGTGGGAGAGCTGTGCGACGGTGCGCTGTGTGTGGTCGCCCGCTTCCAGCCAGTCATAATGAATACGGCGCAGGCGAGGGTCCGGGTTCTGCGCCGCAATGACGGGCAGGGAGAGAATATGTTCCAGCTGTTGCGAAAGTTCTTCCTGCCTGCGGCTGGACATGAGGAAGTTCCAGAAGGCCTGAAAACTGCGGCCCTGATCGGATTCATTAATCAGATCATGCTGGGCCAGAATTTCATCCAGCAATGCGCCTTTGGTGCCATCCCATAGAGCAACGCGTTCCCGCACGGCGCGGTCCAGACGGCGAAAATTATGTTCTACTTCACGGAAGTCGGCCAGAAGATCGCGCGCCATGCGGGTGAACTGCGAGAAGCGTTCCTTGATGCCGGTATCATCCATCAGGCTGAGATCACCACTCTGGATGCGGGCAATTTCGGCGTCAATTTCCCCCCGGCGCTGGTGCAGGTCTGCAAGGCGCTGGTCAGGGTCGCTTTGGGTGCCTTCATTCATCTGGCGCAACAGGTCAAACAGGGTCCGCAGGCGGGATTCTGTGCCGACAAAGCTACGTTCTGCCAGCTGCTCCAGCCATGAAAGCGCTTTCTCGGTGGCCGGGGTCATGTCGAACACGGCGTTGTCTGTCCCCAGCTGATAGAATTTTCTTAGCCAGCCTTTGTCCGGAGAGGCCCAGTCTTCCAGATACTCCCGGGCCGTTCTGGGGAATGCGTTTTCATCCAGCTGCTGGCGCAACGTATAGAGCGTGTCTTCCAGCGCTTCCGCCATGCTCTCGGCTTCCAGACTGCGCACGTTGGGGCGTACGAAGGCCTGATGCAAAAAGCTGAGAATAAGGGGGGCATAGTCCGAGCATAACAGGCGCCAGGCCGGATTATGCTGGCGCATGCTGTTGAGAGTTGTGAAATCAAGCTTCATCTGCGCCAGCCTCTACTGCTCTGCCCGGATGCCAAAGAAGCCTTGTTACAGGATGAGAGCAGATGAGGCGAGGGAAGTAGTAGTGCGGGCCTCTAAGGAGGCGCATGACGAGTTCCCATTATGGGAAGACAAACGGAAAAATCCCACAGACCCCTAAAATTCTCATTTTACTATTATATTTCAAATGGTTGGTGGTGCGAACTGCGGGACTCGAACCCGCACGCCCTTACGGGCTGGAGATTTTAAGTCTCCTGCGTCTACCATTCCGCCAAGTTCGCATAAGGTGGACTGTTTTTGTCAGCCATACAGGGCGTTTTACTGTGTTATGGCGGGTTTTAGCATGTTGGGCCGTGGCGGCAAGCGTTTCTGTAGCGGGTGTGTGTGTTTAGTGTGCGCCTAACAG
Organism: Acetobacter sp. P5B1; assembly: GCF_018811985.1. Lineage (NCBI taxonomy): Bacteria > Pseudomonadati > Pseudomonadota > Alphaproteobacteria > Acetobacterales > Acetobacteraceae > Acetobacter > Acetobacter sp. P5B1. The sequence continues at coordinate 2,402 of NZ_JACRVS010000012.1, forward strand.
GGCTGAGCCGTGGTGTTTCAACCATGCTTCGGCGTGGTGTCGGTGGGGGGTGAGCTGGTCTACCAGAGTCCAGAATGCTGGAGCATGGTTCATGTGGCGTAAGTGGGCCAGTTCATGCGCAATCAGATAATGTCTGACGGCAGTAGGAGCCATTACCAGACGCCAGGACAGCATGATGCGGCCAGAGGATGAGCAGCTACCCCATCGGCTGGAGGTATCGCGGATATCAAGCTGTGTGGGTCGCAAGCCGGACATCTGAGCCTGCGCACGGAGTTCCTGACCTAATATCTGCCGGGCATGCTTTTTCAAAAAATCTGTAATCCGCCTGCTGATAAACTCTTCAGCACCGCTCACACAAATCTGGTCCGCCTCTATCCAGACGCCACCACGCGCGGTGGGATGATGCACAATGGTATGCGGCTTTCCCTCAATGGGGATGGTGCGGCCCGGCAGGAAGGCGGGGGCCTGTTGCAGAGCCGTCAGGCGTTTTGTGATCCAGTGTTTCTGGATTTTGAGAAACTGCACAGCCTGTGCAGTAGAAAGCCCGGAGGGGAGTGTGACCGATACAGCCTGTCTGCGCGGGTCAATCCGGAGGGAGAGTCGTCGCGCCCGGCTGGAGGGTTTCCAGATGACGGGCACGTGGCAGTCCGGAGCGAGTTGAATGAGATCCGGCGTCTGCGTAGAAGGCGTGGGGTTGGCGCGGGGGGCTATGGCAGCACCCCGCTCAGAACGTGGAACAGGTTTTTCAGGGCGTATCGGCACGGATGTGGCGGACCGAAGGCCGCTTGTGCGCGCTGGGTTTTTTAGGTTTTTTAGCAGGCTGGCCGGGCCATGCGACGAGATAGTCTTCCAGTGCGCCAGCCTGTCGTTCACTAATGCACCGGCCTGCGGCAGAGGCCCCGGCTTCAATCACGCTTTCCGGGTTGCCGGTAATAAGCGGATGCCATGTGGGCAGGGAGCGCCCTTCGGAGAGGCGGCGGTAGGCGCAGTCAGGCGGCAGCCAGTCCAGTTCGGACACCATTGCCGGTGTCAGGGTGATGCAGTCCTGCACTTTTCTGTGCCGATGCGGGTAGTCCGTGCAGCGACAGTCGGAGACATCCAGCAGGCGGCAGGCGACGGACGTATAGTGAATTTCGTCCGTATCTTCGTCACGCAGCTTATGCAGGCAGCAACGGCCACAGCCATCACACAGGGATTCCCACTCAGCGGTGGTCATCTCTTGGAGCGGGGTGGTTTCCCAGAACGGAGCGGTGGATGAAGGGGAAGTCATGCCGCGCAGGATAAACCGGCAGGAGGCCTCAGGAAAGAGGGGCTTTGCTGATTCCCAGAGCCCCGAGCAGGCTGAGTGCCAGAGCCAGACCGATGCTGCCAGCCAGCGGACGGCCCAGAAGGGGGAGCCAGAGCAAACGGATACGGGTGAGGGACGTTGCTCCCAGTTCCTGCGCCGTGCGCCCCCAAGTTGATGGTGCGTCTTTGAGGCGGCGAAGCGGTGCGAGAGAAATGGCCGGTCCGATCAGCACACCCTGAAGAAAGGGAAGAAGCAGAGCAGCGCGGTCAAGCGGCAGCAGGAACGGCAGCGTGAGAGCGGCTGCGGTGGCGGGCAGCAGAACCAGCAGGAGCAACGTATAAAGTCGACCGCCCTGCCGCGTTAAAAGGGCCACACTGAGCACCAGCGCTGCCAGACAGATGCCCGTCAGAGCCATGAACAATGTGTGTGTGATGAGAAAAGGCAGAAGGCCGGACGCGGGAAGGTTCACCGGTCTTCGGCCCAACGTTCAAAGCGTGCAGACAGGGTTGAGAGATGCGAACTCCAGAACGTGTCATTCACTGCGATAGGGGGCAGTATGTGGCGGCTGTCCGGAGAGCCTGCATTGATTTCCGCCAGAGATGGCAGAGACGGCCAAGCATTGGCAAAGGCCTGCTTCTGGGTGGGGTGTTCCAGCCATGCCGTTAGGGCCAGCGCCGTATTTTCTTCTGCAGAGGTTTTTGGCACGCCCCATGCGTAATTAACCTGCAGGCGCTGCGGCCAGTAGAGGCCAAAACGGTCACGGTCAGCCTGTGGGGCGCTGAGAATTTCTCCGGTGGGCACGCTGCCCATCAGCGCACCACCACTTTTAAGAATACGCGCGGCTTCCTCTGGCGTGGACCACCAGACAATGTAGGGGCGCAACTGGTCGAGCTTACGGAAGGCACGTTCCACGCCGTCCTGCGTGTTCAGGACACGGTAGAGAGCGTCAGGAGAGACGCCATCGGCCAGCAGGGCAATTTCCAGCGTGGTGCGGGGGTCGCGGCGCAGGCTCCGGCGGCCCGGGTGACGCGCGACATCCCAGAAGTCCGACCAGTCGGGTGGCGTATCAAAGCGGGAACGGTCCCACGCCATGGCAAAATCAATAGACGCGGAAGACTGGCCACACCCGTTGGGGGAGGGGTCAGCCGGGTCACGCACCAGCAGGCCGAGAGAGCAACTGATTTGCAGGGAGCTGGTTTCCATCATCACGGCGGCCCAGCGGTGGGGAGACTCGGTTTCCTGCTTGCGAAGAGAGTCGATCTCCCCATCCCATGAGGAGGGCGCAAGCGGATGCTTGATAAGCTGTGCATAGGGCGTGAACAGCACTTTCTGCTGGGTGGCCGTAATGGCCCCCCCAAATGTCAGAATGCGTACCGGCTGCACCACGGTCCGATGAATCCGGCGTATCGAGCGCGCATCAGCCTGCGAAAAAGCAGGCAGCACCATGCTTCCCAGAACGAGCGCCGTCAGCCCGTGCCGAAAGAAGGCTGACAGGGCAGAGGGCCTCTGCGCACGCGGGCGAAGGGGCGTTTTGAAGGATGCGTCGCGAAACGAAAGAAGGGACAGGGGTAGCCTCACGCGGTTGCTGCTTAAGTCAAAGGTAATTCTAGCCTGATTTGTGGTCCATCGGAAAGGCGGTGGCGTTTGCTGTTTGCCAGGCAAGCAGCGCGACGCGCCCCGGTTCCAGGTCTCGCATGGTGTGAACAGGGGGGCGATGGGCAATAATTTCCCCGCCATCCTGCATGCGAAAGCGCATGTGAATGGCTGTACCCACATGCCGGGCGGAGACCAGAGTGCAGAGCACCATGTCGTTTTCTTCAGGCGGTCCGCTGAGCTGGCGCGGGAACATGACGGAGAGGCGGTCCGGCGCGATGCAGATATTGGCGAGGTCCTGTTCCTCCAGCCCCGGTGCGGCCATGGCCTCCACCGTCTCGCCCGTGGGGAGGCGGAGTTCCGCCATGTCGTCTTCTGCATACAGCACCTTGCCGGTCAGGACATTGGCTTCACCAAATGTAATGGCGACCTGCTCATGCGCGGGCCGATTAAGCAAGTCGGGCGGTGTGGCAAGCTGGAGCAGGATGCCGTTTTCCAGAATGCCGATGGTGTCTCCCGCCATCAGGGCTTCTGTGCGGTCCCGCGTGAAGAGAAGGGTGCTGAGGCCAATCGCGCGTTGCAGCTTTTCGAGCAAAGCCATAACGCGCATGGTGGCTGTATGGTCCAGAGCGCTGAACGGGCGGTTCAGGACGAGCACTTCAGGCCGCATGACGAGGGCGCGCGCCAGCTGGCCACGCAGATTTTGCTCTGGTGTGAGGCTCGCGGGTTTAAGCGCGCGCCGGCCATCCAGCCCTACCAGAGAGAGTGTTTCCGTTGTGCGGCGTTCGCTTTCCGTAGCGGAGACCTGCCCGGAAGCCCGGAGGGGGAACAGAATGTTGTCCGCCAGTGTCAGGTGCGGGAAAAGCGGCGCATGGGCCCCGATGGTGGCCAGGCCACGCAAGCCGGTCGGGCGATGGGTGACATCTTCCCCGCCAACCAGGATCTGCCCGCCATAACTGGGGGCATGTCCGGCCAGCACGTCTGTCAGGCGCGACAGGTCCTCATGCTCGGTGCCGATTCCCAGCAGGGCCACGCACTGGCCTTTCTCCACCCGCAGGCTGAGGCCGGGGAGCGGAGGGAGGAAAGCGAGATTGTGAAGGGCTAGCGGCGGGGGCGAGCTATGCGCCGTATGCATGCAACCTTATCCTTAGCGATCAGTTAAAAGAGTGTTGTCAATAAATCTAACGCGAATAGGGTGTTCCATGTCTTCTGATAAACTCAAGGATGTAAAGGCTGCTGGTGAGTCTGCTGCTGAGACAGCCCGTGATGAAATTGAAGCCGTAAAGGCGCATCTGGAACGGCTGATCACCAAGCATGTGGTGCCCGCGCTGACGAATGCTGGCGGTAAAGCCAGTGATTTGACTGAAGAAGCAGTTGCCAATGCGCGTGAACTGGCCAATCATGCGCGCAGCGATATTTCCAAGCAGACGCGTGCGCAGTCGTCATGGGTGTCCATCGCCATTTCCGGCGTTGTGGGCTTTATCCTCGGTCGGATGTCACGCTGAAGCCTCACGTGATCTGAACGAAGGTAGTCCCTGAGTCCATGCGTATTTTTGAACTTGGCAGGTCCGCCCTGCATGCACAGTCCCATCTCATGCAGCAGATGGCGGTCCGGTTAGGAAAACAGGCAGCATTTCTTGTTGCCGCCGCGGTGTTCGGGTTTTTCGCCCTGATATCCGGGCATGGACTCCTGTGGGCCCTGTTCCTGTTTACCTTCCACTGGGGCCCGGTGACGGCCGCATTCGGCGTGTTTGCGCTGGATGTGATTTTTGCTCTGATCTGTGTCCTGTTTGGCCGTCGCTCTTACCTGACGACCGCAGAAGTGGAAGCCCGCATCGCCCGTAATCGCTGTGCGACACAAATGAGGGAATCCGTCACACTGGCCGCAGTTACGGCCACGGTGGCAGGGTCTCTGGGCCGCAGCGGCACCCGCAAGGTGTGGGACGTAGTGCGCCGCAAGAAGAACTGATTTCTTTCCATCCGCCTTTGCCCATAGGTTCCATTCCAATTTTGCATTGGCGGGGGCGGATTTTTTCTGGGAATGATTGCCCTACGATTTTGTGAGCGTGCGAACAGTTTGTATGCTTGCTAGTATGGGCACATAATGGAACCTCCGCGTTATCCTGATAATAGCATCGAAACCCGCCGGTCCTTCGGGCACCGGCTGGCTCGCCTTGCGGCCATCTGGCGGCGCGAGATTGATGCGGATTTGCGCCGGTTCAGCCTGACGGATGCAACCTGGCGGCCCATCTATTATCTCAATTTTTCTGAACAGCCTGTCAGACAGACAGACCTGGCCCGTTCTCTCTCACTAGAGGCACCGTCTCTCGTGCGGTTGCTGGATGTGCTGGAAAAGCGCGGCTTTATTGTCCGGGAAATTGATGAGGAAGATCGTCGTTCCAAGCTTGTCAGCATTACGGAAGAAGGCCGGAAAGTTGCCGCACTTGTCAGCCATGCGGCAGACGATGTGGCAACGCGCCTGACCGAACATGTAACCCCGCAGGAACTGGAGCAGTGCTGCGGGATTCTTGACCGGGTTGAACAGGCCGCATCCGGGCAGAAAGATCTGGCCGGGTCAGAGCGGGCACACGCACGATGAGAGTTGCTACGAGAATGGCGTCATGCTGACGGAATTCAATCTCTTTGGTGTCTTCATGGCACCGATCGTCGTCTACGCACTGGCGGCGCTGCCCCTTACCATGTGTGTTCGTTTCGTGCTGTGGTGGAGCGGCCTGCTGGGCTGGTTCTGGCACATCGCTCTGTTCGAAGTTTCGCTCTACGTTTGTATCCTCTGCCTGCTCATTTTGTACGTCTGACCCCTGAAAAGGCTTTTGAGTCTCCGCAATGCCCCTTCTGCGCACCCTGATACGAGTTATTCTGACCCTGGCGGTTGTCTCTCTGGCCATTGTGCTGGGGGTGACCCTCTGGAACGTCTACATGATCGCTCCATGGACCCGTGATGGTCGTGTGCGTGTGTATGTTGTGGACGTGGCTCCTGAAGTCTCGGGCACTGTGGTGCAGATCCCGGTGGTGGATAACCAGTTTGTGCATAAGGGGGACCCGCTGTTTGTGCTGGACCCCGTACGCTTCCGTCTGGCGATCCGTGAGGCACAGGCCCGACTGGATGGCGCACTGGAAGATTTGAAGCTCAAGCGCAATGATGCCCGCCGCCGTATGGGGCTGGGTGGCATTGTCTCGGCGGAAGAGCAGGAAGTCTTTAACTCCAATGTGGCAACGCAGATTGCCGCGGTGGATGCAGCCCGCGCCGCGCTGGACGTGGCCAAACTGAACCTTCAGCGTTCTGTTCTGTATTCCCCGGTTAATGGTTACGTGACCAACCTCAATCTGCGGGTGGGTGATTACGCATCCTCCGGGCAGGCCCGTCTGGCTGTGATTGATGCCGACTCCTACTGGGTTTACGGCTACTTTGAAGAAACCAAGATGTGGGGCGTGCATGTGGGTGATGAAGCCCGCGTCAAGCTGATGGGCTATAAGCCGATCCTGACTGGCCATGTGGTGAGTATTGCCCGCGGTATTAACGATACCAACGGTACCCCCGACAAGCTGGGCCTGCAGGATGTGAACCCCATCTTTACCTGGGTGCGTCTGGCCCAGCGTATCCCGGTGCGTATCCATCTTGACCATGTGCCGGACAGCGTGACACTGGCTGCCGGCATGACAGCGACTGTCAGCGTTGGGCCGGAGCCACGTGGCCGACGAGGCAAGATGACCACCTGGCTGCAAGATCATCTCTGAGAGCGGCATGGAACATAAGATGAAGGTTCATCGTCGCCTCGGCCTTTTCATGGCGTCTTCCCTGATGCTTTCGGCCTGTACTGTCGGGCCGAACTATCAGGCAGAGCGCATGAAGGTGCCGGCCCAGTTCAAGGAAGCAGCGGAAGAGCACCCTGCAACCCAGGAAGAAATTGACCGCACCAACAAGGAAATGACCGAGTGGTGGGCGGCGTTCAAGGACCCGGTGCTGACCGGTCTGGTCGAGCAGGCGATCAAAGGAAACTATGATCTCCAGATTGCCGGGCAGCGCATTCTGGCCGAACGCGCCATCCGTGACCGGTCTGCCTCGCAGTGGTATCCGCAGATGGATGCCAATATTGGTGGCGGGGATGTGCGGTATTCCCTGAACATTGATAACTGGCCGATCCGCCCCGGCAACCCGCAGAACCGGCCGGAAGCCTCCATGCTGACCTATGGCGCAATGGCGACGTGGGAAGTGGACGTATTCGGGCGTATCCGCCGTGATGTGGAAGCGCATGAGCGTGCCGTGGAAGCCTCCATTGAAGGCCGTCGTGCGCTCCTGATGACGATGCTGTCCGAACTGGCATCTGACTATATGCTGCTGCGGGTCACGCAGTTGCAGATCAAAATTGCTACGGACAATATCCGCGTTGCCAAAAATGCGGTGGATCTGACCAACAAGCTGTATCTGGAAGGCGTGGGGAACACCCTGCAGATTGCGCAGGCTCAGGCCGAGCTGGATACGCAGATTGCAGCGCGTGAACCGCTGAAAACTCGTGTCTCTCAGGTAACGCACGCTATTGCCGTGCTGCTGGGGCAGATGCCGGGTTCTCTGGAAGATGAACTGAAGGTGCCGCGGCCCCTGCCGACCGTGCCGGAATTTCCCGCGACCCTGCCGTCTGTCGTGATTGCCAACCGCCCGGATATCCGTATGGCGGAACGGCAGTACGCACTGGCGACGGCGCAGATTGGCGTGGCTGTGGCTAACCTGTATCCGCACTTTGTCATTCCGCTGACCTTCAACCCGAACGCATCGGCCATGTATCAGCTGTTTCAGGTCAATGCCATGAGCTGGCAGTTCCTGATGATGGCGAGCCTGCCGCTGATGCACGGTGGCAAGATGACGTCTGAAGTCCGGGCGGCTCAGGCCTCGGCGGAAGCAGCGCGTCTGACCTATCGCCAGTCCGTGTTGAACGGCTTCAAGGAAGTTGAAGACGCCATGGCGGCCTGGCATGATGACATTGAATATGCCGAGCAGCTGCATAAAGCGGCAGAAGACAGTGCCACGGCCAGTGAGCGGGCACGGCGGTTGTATGGTGCTGGTCTGGTCGGCTTCCTGGAAGTGCTGACAACCGAGCGCACCACCCTGAATGCGCAGAACATGGAAGCGCTGGCTCGTCTGGAACGTCTGCGTGATGCTGTGAATCTGTACACGGCATTGGGCGCAGGCTGGAAAGGTGTGGCGCTGACCAATTCCACCCTGCCGGTTTCCCTCGAAACACAAAACGTGCTAGCGCGGGCCTTCAAGCAATGATCTGAAAGGTCACATCATGAGCAAGTCTTCGTCTCCTTATGTGCGTCGGTTGCTCTGGATTGTGGCCTGTTTTGTGGGTGGTTTTGCGCTGCTGTGCGTGAGTGGCTGGGCGCTTGTTGTCAACGGCAGCACGCAGGACTCCGCGCTGGTGACAGCCCTGCGCTGGCTGCCCGTTGCGACGGGTGCGATCACGGTAGCGGCGGGATTTTTCCTGCTGTCTCTGCCTGTGCCAGAAGACCCGGAAGATTTCTTTCTGCCGGATGATGCTGACGGCGAACTTGAGAGAACAGACGGAAAATAAGAAGAGGTTCAGCCCGTTATCAGAGCTGAACCCTTCTCGCCCTGACCGTCAGGCTTTGACGGACAGGAAATCGGCCAGAGCTTCGTTAAACAGAAGCGGTGCCTGCAGGAAGGCAAAATGGCTGGTCTCCGGCAGGATCATGTAAGAACTGTCCGGAATATGCGCCACCAGATATTCCAGATGGGGGTGATGAATCATCTCATCCCGGTCCCCGTCTACAATCCACGCAGGACAGCGGATGGCGTTCAGGCGGTCTTCCGTAAATTCGGCATCATGCTCCCATTTCCACAGGCCCCAGACGGTTTTTGAAAAGACATCAAATTCATCCGGGGTTGGGGAAAGCTTGCGGTAGTCTTCTGTTGCGCGTTTTACAAAAGCGTTGACCACCTTATCCCCGCTACAGGCCAGATTAAGGCCGGAGGCGGACATATGCGCCCCATAAGCAAAGATGCGTTTGATGCGGTCCGGGTGTTCAGAGGCCAGAATGATGCTCTGCACACCGCCGTCACTCCACCCGACGAGACTGGCATTCGGAATTTCCAGATGGTTCATCAGGTGAATGATATCGTCGGCCATTTGGGCGTAGCTGAGGGGTTTATCCCCTAACGTGCTACGGCCATGCCCTCGGCTATCCACGAGGATGACACGGTGCGTTTTGGCAAGATACGCAGCCTGTATCCCCCAGTAATCAGAGTTCGCCATACCGCCATGCAGCATGATGATGACATCGTCCCCTGCGCCGCCCTCCGTATAATAGAGAGAGCATCCGTTAATGGGGGCGTGCTGTCCTTTAAAGGAGGCCAGAGGGGCCGGGGTGGCGGGCAGGGTTTGCCAGCGTTTTGTTAAATGCTCAGTCATATCGTCAGGCCTCGTAAAAGAGCGTGTTGTGGGCATCTTGTTATAACAAGATGCCCTACGCTTTTAGATGGCTGTGTATGACGAGACTTGCAAATGTGTGGGGCGGGATGCTGTTTCCCCAGATCCTCCGCTTGTCTTTTTGTTTGAAAAGCGATGGACTGGGGAATTCGTTGCCAGGCAACAGGCCTTATTTCTTAGGCGTCCGAACAGCTGTCACTTCAATTTCAATCAGCCAGCCGGGGTTGGCGAGCTGGGCCACGGCAAAGGCGGAGCGCACCGGTAGGTTAGGCTGCTTTTCTGTGCCGAAATACTGGGTGTAGGCCTTCATCATGCCATCAAAATCCAGCTGTTTCGTGCGCGGGTCCGCCACCATATAGATGTGCATCTGCACAACATCCCCCATGGTCAGGTTCAGCTTTTTCAGCTCGCCTTCAATGCGCTGGAGGGAGGCGAGTGTCTGGGCACGGGTGTCGCCATAGGCCTCAAGGCTTTTGGGCGGTGCGGTTTTGTCCTGCACCGGAGCCCCCATGCCGCTGAGATAAATGGTGGTGGCCCCGGCGGGGACTTCCACAGCGGTGGAGATGGGGAATTTCCCCTCACCATGACGGATCACACCGCCCTCAGCATGCGCCAGAGCAGGGAAGGCAGCCAGAGCCGTCAGGGCTGCGGCGGGGATCAGGCTTTTAAAAAGGCGCACGTTATTCTTCCTCTACTGACAGATGGGGACGCATTTCAGAAACGTCTTCTGGTTTCAGTGCATCAGTATAATGGTTCCCGAAATGTGTGCGAACGTAATTGACGACATTGGCCACCTGCTGGTCATTCAGCAGCCCGGCAAACCAGGGCATGCCGCCAAAGCCGTTCAGCACCACATAAGCCGGATACTCGGCACTTTTCAGTTTGGGGTTGCCGGCCAGAGCCGGGAACTGGGCCCCGGCTCCCACAGCGCCTTTGCCGTCTGGCATATGGCAGCTCTGGCAGACGTGATGATAAATGGCCTCCCCATCCGGCAGGACCTGCATTTTACCGGCGACGGCACTCGCACTGTCCGCATGGGCTGCAACCGGGGCGAGGGCAGGGGAGGCAAGGCCTGCGGTAAGGCAGAGAGACGTTACAAGCAGAAATTTACGCATCAGGCGGCTCCCAGCGCGCGTTTGTGCAGACGGGTCACGGCATCCAGTGCGGAGAGAATGGCCCCTTCCTGCCAGCACCCGACGTAAGAGGCATGCTCACCTGCCAGAACGAGGCGATTGTCCACGGCGCACAGTGTTTTGTAATGGGTTTTCCGGGCTTCTTCCGTCCACATGGAGCAGCAGCCCAGAGTCCAGGGCACGCGGCTCCATGCAAAACTGACGCCGTTTGAAAACTCTTTGCGGTACTGAGGATGAATGGCCATGCCCTGATCCAGAGCCCGCTGAATACGCTCTTCCGGTGTCATGCCTGCAAAGTCATAAGCGGCGGGGCCGAACATGTAGCCGCCTAGCAAGACCGCAGGGCCTTTTGAGAAAATGCCGTTGCTGGGGTAGGAAATCTGGCTAATCTGCTGGTCGGTAAAGCTGATGCCACCGTAAATCTGATCATCTTCCTCCCAGAAGCGGCGCTTGAACTCCATCCCCATTTTGACGGAGGACGCATAGGGCACGGCGGCAATGGCGGCCTTCATCCCCGCATTAACCTGCAGATCAAGCTGAGACAGCACAGAAAGCGGAATGGTGCAGACACAATAATCGGCCTGCGCCTGCCGCACAGCATCGCCATGGGCGGTGTCAGTGTAGGTAACGGTCACGCCGCGGTCATCCTGATGGATGGAGGAGACCTTGCAGTTCAGCGTGATGAGGTCTTTGACCTGGCGGGTGAAGCCTTTGCCGATCTGGTCCATCCCGCCGACGGGCTGGAACATGGTGGTCTGCATGTCCAGCCGTTCGTGAAAGGCCATCCAGTTCCACAGGCCGGACTGCATGACATCTTTACGGGCAAACGGATCGGAGGGGACGGGCGCGCCATCAATCCCACCGCCCTGCGGTTTTTCAAACCCCCGGCGCAGGGAACTGGTGTTGCCTTTGGCGTAGGCCATGTCCTTATTCAGAGCACCCCAGGATTTCATGGCGTCCCGGATATGGGCGCGTTCCTCTTCCGGGACCAACTCATCCAGCTTGTGCTGGTCAATGGCTTTGGCCAGCAGTTCTGCCGTAAAGCCGTTGAAGTCAGACGCCAGTTCCCGATAGCGTACGGCCTTGCCGCCAAAGGCGCCGGTGGAGTGCAGCCAGCTATTGTGGTTCAGCTCGATAAAGGGTTCGAGCTGCACGCCAAACTCACGGCAATAATGCAGCAAACCCTGATGGTGGTACGGGATACGCCATGGGCCGGGGTTGATATAATTGCCCGGTGCAAAACCAACTTTCTGGGTGGCACCGCCCAGTTCCTTGACGGTGTCACCCCCGCGCAGGCTGATATTGCGGCCGCCGCTGCGGCTTTGGAATTCCAGAATCTGGACTTTGTAACCCGCTTTCCGCAGTTCATAGGCCGAGAGCATCCCGGCCAGACCCGCACCCAGCACCAGCACACGGGTGCCGGGCTTAGCGCCTGAAAGCTGGGGTGGGCCACGGAAATCTGTGCCCATGGCGTGGCCCAGAGTGGTCATGGCCTGATACAGCGCGGCGCTGCCAGCCAGAGTGCCGATGCGGGTCAGAAGCTGCCGGCGCGTCGGTGCGGTGGGCGGATGAGCGTGTGGCATCAGGTAATCCCGAGATGATGTCAAGAATAGTCAGGCCGCATGGAATGACCGGCATTTCCTCACAACAGATCATGACGGAATCAGATCGTTTGTGTATCGTAATGCTAAGCCATCTGTTACGGCATGACAACATCTCAGATGCGCCAAATCGTGCAAAATAGTGCGCAGGGATTTTTACTGAGGCCAGGTCCAGTTCCGGATTTCGGGCATGTCCTCGCCATGCTCACACACATAGCGTTCATGTTCCGCCAGTTTGTCGCGCACGGCCTGATGCGTATAGGCCGCCTGACTGGCCAGCCGGGGCACCCGCCGGATGACGTTGGCCACAAGGTGGAAACGGTCCAGATGGTTGCGCACGGTCATGTCAAACGGGGTGGTGGTGGTGCCTTCCTCCCGGAAACCATGCACATGGAAATTGGCGGCATTTTTCCGTTTATAGATGAGTTGATGCACCAGTGCCGGATAGCCGTGGAAAGCAAAGATCACGGGTTTGTCTGAGGTGAAGAGCGCATCAAACGTCTCATCCGGCAGGCCGTGCGGGTGCTGCTCCGGCGTTTGCAGCGTCATCAGATCGACCACGTTTACAAAACGGATTTTTACATCCGGAAGGTATTCATTCAGCAGGCTGACAGCGGCGAGAGCTTCCAGTGTCGGCACATCGCCCGCACTTGCGATGACAACGTCCGGCGCGCTCCCTTTGTCATTACTCGCCCATTCCCACATGCCAATGCCTTGCTGGCAGTGGGTGAGGGCATCATCCATGCTGAGCCACTGCAATTCCGGTTGTTTGCCAGCCACAATGACATTGATGCGGTCCCGGCTGCGCAGGCAGTGGTCGGCCACGCACAGCAGCGTATTGGCATCCGGCGGCAGATAGATGCGCACGGTCTCGGCTTTCTTGTTCACCATATGATTCAGAAAGCCGGGGTCCTGATGGCTGAACCCATTATGGTCCTGCCGCCAGACATGGGACGTGAGCAGATAGTTCAGTGAGGCAATGGGTCGCCGCCAGCTGGTTTCCCGCGAGGTTTTCAGCCACTTGGCGTGCTGGTTCACCATGGAATCGATAATGTGGATGAAGGCCTCATAGCAGGACAGAAAGCCGTGGCGGCCTGTCAGCAAATAGCCTTCCAGCCAGCCCTGACAGGTGTGTTCGCTGAGGATTTCCATCACATGGCCGTCTTTGGCCAGATGATCATCATACGGTTCCGTTTCCGCGTTCCAGGCGCGGTTGGTGACATCCAGAACGGCGTTCAGGCGGTTGGAATTGTTTTCATCCGGGGCCAGCACACGGAAGTTCCGTTTGTCCAGATTGGCCGCCATGACATCTTTCAGCCATTCACCCAGAACGCGGGTGGATTCTGCCACGGTCTTACCGGGTGCTGTTATAGCGACGGCATGGGCGCGGAAATCTGGCAGGCGGAGGGGGCGGAGCAGCGCGCCGCCATTGGCGTAAGGGCTGGCGCTCATCCGCTTGCTGGGCGGTGGGGTAAGGGCGGCAATTTCTTCTTTTAGGCTGCCATTTTCATCAAACAATTCTTCCGGCTTGTAGGACTTCATCCATTCTTCAAGAATAGCGAGGTGGCCGGGTTTTTCCATATGATCGACCGGCACCTGATGCGCCCGCCAGAACCCTTCCGTGCGCAGGCCATCTACCGTTTTGGGGCAGGTCCAGCCCTTGGGGCTGCGGAGAACGATCATTGGCCATGTAGGGCGCTGTGGGGCGGCCTTACTGCTACGAGCGGCAGTCTGAATGGCGGTAATGCGGGCAAAAGCCTCGTCCATGGCTTTTGCCATAGCCTGATGCATGGGGGCCGGGTCATGCCCCTCCACAAAAATTGGCTCGTAGCCACAGCCTTTCAGGAAATCACGCAGCTCATGCTTGGGGATGCGGGCCAGAACGGTGGGGTTGGCAATTTTGTAGCCATTCAGATGCAGGATGGGGAGCACGGCCCCGTCTGTTTTGGGGTCGAGAAACTTGTTGGAATGCCATGAGGTGGCGAGTGGCCCGGTTTCTGCCTCGCCATCCCCCACCACACAGGCGACCACAAGGTCCGGATGGTCAAACACCGCGCCATAGGCGTGGGAGAGGGAGTAGCCCAGTTCACCGCCTTCATGAATAGAGCCGGGTGTGGTGGCGGCCGCATGGCTGGGGATGCCACCGGGGAAGGAGAACTGACGGAAGAGGCGCGTCATGCCCTCTTCATCCTGCGTCACATCCGGGAAGTATTCCGTATAGGTGCCTTCCATCCATGTGGAAGCAATCAGCCCCGGCGCCCCGTGGCCGGGCCCGGCGACAAACAGGATATCCTGCCCCTGTGCCCGAATAATACGGTTGAGGTGCAGCCAGATGAAATTCAGCCCCGGTGTGGTGCCCCAATGGCCCAGAAGGCGCTTTTTGATGTGCTCCAGCTTGAGCGGTTCCCGCAGCAGAGCATTACGCAGCAGGTAGATCTGGCCAATGGAAAGATAATTGGCGGCGTGCCACCATTTATTGAACAGATCCAGCTCTTCGGCTGAAAGCGGGCCGGGGTTTGGGGCGGTGCTGGTCATGGTGGTCCTTCCGGGGAAAGGGGCAGAGACGAGGGAGCATAGACCAGAAACGTTCGGACTGGAGTACGGTTCGGGTATGGCTGAGGTCGAGTAGCGACATAAAATGGGACGGTGTCTCTTAAATCTAAAGAGCGTCGTCATCAGCTGGATGGCGGCAGAATGTTGCTATATAGCAACTACCCCTCAAAAACATTCCGGAATCGATTCATAGTGATGGCAGTTTCCTGAGTGCCTCCTCATACTGCGGAAATAACTTGGGTCGTGGTGTCCTAAAGTACTTTTGCAGAAAGTATCGGGTGAGGCATGATGATAAGAAACAAAATTTTCTTGATGACGACCACACTGTGTGTCGTAACGCCTTCTATTACCGCAGTGGCTGCACCATCTGAAAAATATCGTCCCGCAGCGCAAAAACATCCTGTTGATCAGGCACATTCCCAAAAAAGTAAAATAAGTTCTGCAAAGTCGTCTTCATCTCATGTTCCGCCAGCACGTCATAAAGATACGGGCCCCATGATGGCGGGAGAGGCAGAAACAATTAACGTAACAACAGGAACACATTCGACCAACCGCAAGGCGCGTCAAAGCACATCTCCTGTAACGGTTGTCTCGGCTGCCACTTTGGCCCGATCAGGACAAATGAATCTCGCAGATGCGCTGACACGCACTTATGCTTCCATTAACGTTGTTGCAATGGGAGCGGATTCTGCGGCCTTGACCTCATCCATTCAGATGCGTGGGTTGGGGCCGAATGAAGTTCTTGTTCTGGTTGATGGCAAACGGCGGCATAATACTGCAAACATTGTTGCAGATTCTGGCCCGCAGTTTGGTTCTACAGGGGCTGATATTAACAGCATCCCCGCCAATATGATTGATCATATTGAAGTGCTGGAGGATGGAGCCGCGGCCATGTATGGCTCGGACGCCATTGCCGGGGTTGTTAATATTATCACCAAGAAAAGAGACCATGGCGTGAGCATGAGCGCACAAACAGGCGCTAATGCGTATAATGGTGACGGGTGGCAATACCAGTTAAATGCCGATGGCGGTTTGAAATGGGGGAATAATGGTTTTCTCCATCTTAGCGGCCAGATGTATCATACTGATCATATGACCGTAGGGGCGAAGGACCACCGCCTTCTGGGGTATTGGCCAGAAGGTGCCTCTACAAATGGCTACTATACGGGATCTGTAAAAGTTCCTCTTGATTCAAACAAGATTCTTGGTCGTCCTGAAGAAACGCGTGAGAATTTTGGAATGGATTGGGGTAAGGATCTCGTGGATGATCGCCTGCAGTTTTACGGCAACCTGACCTACATGCACCGGCATGGGGAGGCTTACGAAAACTATCGGATTCCTAGTAGTGCACCCAGTATGTATCCTTGGGGTTATTCTCCATTAGAAACTAACGAAGAAAACGACTACGCCGTCACAATGGGCCTGAAAGGGAACAGGCTTTTTGGAGATTGGGATTGGGACGCAAGTTCAACTTATGGTGCTGACGGTACCAAGATTGGTAATAAAAATACCGTCAACACAGGGATGCTTGCCTCAACATGTTCTACTAATCCTTCCAGCGCATATTATTCGACAGATGGTTGCGGCTGGTCACCCACATCTACCCGGGCTGAAACTTACCGGATGGCCCAATGGACCAATAATCTGGATTTTCGTCATCGCTTTAATATTGCCCACACTGTACCGATGACACTGGCCATAGGTGGAGAGCATCGACTTGAAACCTATCAAATTATAGCGGGTAACCCGAACTCCTATGAGCTGGGTGGCACGCAGGGGTATGCGGGTCTGGGGCCGCAGAGCGCGGGGAACTGGCACCGTGATATTTTTGCGGCTTATATTGATGGTGATTTCCATCCTTTGAAAAACTGGGATTTGGATTTTGCTGGCCGCTTTGAGCATTATACGGATGTGGGCAATACTCAGACGGGGAAAATTTCAACCCGCTATGATGCGACAAAATGGCTGGCATTTCGGGCAACAATCAGTACCGGATTTCGCGCACCCACCCTTGCAGAGCAGCATTACAGCGCAATGAATGTTGGTCCAACCAGTGCGTCTGGTATGCTTGCCGCGTCATCGGCGGCGGCACGTGCTTTGGGGGCTTCAAAGCTAAAGCCGGAGCAGTCTGTCAGTGAGAGTGGTGGTATTGTTATTGAGCCAATAAAAGGGTTTCATATTGAAGCCGATGTCTATCAGATCAATCTGCGTGACCGTATTGTAGGCGGCGGGACGGTCAATGGTCAGGCTGCAGTCAATGCTATTGAAGCAATGGGGTATACGCTTGCCGGACCAGCTTTGTCTGACCCGTCTCAGGATAGCGCCTATTATCTCACCAATGGTGCGAGTACCCGGACTCAGGGGCTGGATATCAAAGCGGACTATGCTTTTCACATGGAGCGTTATGGGACGCTGAATTTGTCAATGGCGCTTGATCTGAACCGGACGCGCCTCCATCACAACGGTCTGGATTCCAATGGGAATGAAGTTCTGAACGCACAAAATATTGGCTATATCACAACAGCCTATCCTCGTAGCAAAATCATTCTCAATGCATTTTATACGGTGGATAAGTGGGATATTAATATTCGTCAGACACGTTATGGCGAAACAACAAATATGCTGGAATATCAGGACTGGACAAATGGCGCCCTGACATGTCCTGCAGATGGACAGGCTCTCCGCTATTCCAATACCTGCTTTGCTCAATTTAAGAATTCACCACGGTGGCTGACTGATCTGGAAGTTGGTTATCGTTTCAATAAAAATTTCCATCTGGCTGTTGGTGCAAACAATATTTTCAACGTACGTCCACGCAGAATTCCGCATGTGAATCAGGCTTATGGCAGCCAGGTTTATGACCAGTTCTCGCTCCAGGTGCCGATTACTGGAGGATACTATTACGGGCGATTGAATGTCACATTCTGAAAACAGATTATATAAAAAGTAAAAATACTGATTTTTTGGTTATTTTCTTCTGATGTAAGGGTTTTGCATGGCTATGAGTTCCGGAAGATTGCCTCCTACACGTCGGCAGTTTCTCACCAGGGTTGGTGTTCTGGCTGGAAGTGCTGGTCTTTATCAGGCTATGACCAGCCTGGGTCATGCCATGCAAAGTGATTTTAAAGGGCCGCCCAAGCTTTCCGGTGCTAAGGCCGGAACGACAGTTCTTGTATTGGGGGCTGGGATGGCTGGTATGCTTGCGGCCTATGAACTGCGGAAAGCTGGTTATTCTGTAAGGGTTCTTGAATTTCAGAACCGTGCAGGTGGACGCAATATGACATTGCGCGGTGGAGATACTCTAACGGAACTGGGTGGAGCAACACAGAAAGTTGGCTTTGCAAAAGGCAATTATATTAATCCGGGTCCGTGGCGTATCCCGTATCACCATCAGGGCCTTCTCCACTATTGCCGCAAATTTGGGATTGCATTAGAGCCATTTGTGCAGCTCAATCACAATGCATGGCTTCATTCTTCTTCAGCATTTGACGGTAAACCTGTCCGATACCGTGAGTTTGCGTCTGACCTGAATGGCTATACGGGGGAATTGCTTTCTAAGGCCATCGATCAACATAAACTTGATGATATTATCACGCATGAAGAGCAGGAGCATGTGCTTGCAACCATGCGCGGCTGGTCTGGATTGAGTGATAAAAACACATGGGAGGCAGGGGCACGGTCCTCATTGCGCCGTGGTTACGATAAAATGCCATCAGCAGGTGTAGAGGGCGCTCCGACCTATTCAAACCCTTTGCCGCGAGCCGAGGTGATGAAATCCGGCCTCTGGCGTTGGATGGCTTTCCCCGAGGCACTTGATATGCAGACAACCATGTTCCAGCCCGTGGGAGGAATGGACCAGATTGGAAAAGGCTTTGCCAGCAGAGTAGGGGACCTGATTACTCTTGGGTGTGCCGTGACCGCCATTCATCAGGACGAGCACATGGTGAAGGTGTCTTATAAAGATAGTCAGAATGGAAATGTCTTGCGGGAAGTAACTGCGGAGTATTGTGTCTGCACCATTCCGCTCCCTGTCCTGTCACAGCTCGATATTCAGGTCAGTGGTCCGTTAAAAGCGGCTATTGCGGCGGTACCCTATGCGTCATCTGTCAAACTTGCTTTTGAGTTCAAGCGCCGGTTTTGGGAAGAGGATGAACAGATTTACGGTGGGATCAGTTTTACAGATCAGCCTATCAGTCAGATATCCTATCCAAGCCATGGAGCCCTTTCAAAAGGCCCAGCAGTTTTGCTGGCCGGTTATATGTTTGGGCCGGCAGCCTATGATTTTGCGGGCATGACCCCAGACCAAAGGGTTGCAGAAGGGCTGAGGCAGGGCTCGGTCTTTCATCCCAAATCCTATCGCAGTGAATTTCTCAATGGGATAGGTGTTGCATGGAGCCGCATGCCCTGGACGTTGGGGTGTTGTAGTATGTGGTCTGAACAGGCACGCAAGACCCATTATAAAACACTGGTTTCGATGGATAACCGCATTGTGCTGGCAGGTGAGCACGCGTCTTATGTGGGGTGCTGGCAGGAAGGGGCAATCCTTTCGTCGCTTTCTGCCGTTACTCAATTACATAAGCGGGCAACAGGAGCAGCATGATGCGTTTTGTTCTTTTGTCGGCGGGAATGTTGCTCACTTTTCCTCTCATGTCGCACGCAGCACATGCCGATACGGCGAGTGGAGAAACAGGTAAGGTGCAGGTTATGCAAACAGGTGAGGCTGTCTATCACCATGTCTGCCAGTCGTGTCACATGCCGGATGGTAAGGGGGCACGAAATACGGCTGGCGCAGGTTTTCCGGCACTTGCCAATAATGCAAGGCTTCAGGATTCAGGTTATCCTGTCTATATGATTCTCAACGGGCGTGGGGGGATGCCCTGGTTTTCCGGTATTCTGACCGACAAACAGGTTGCCGATGTTGTGAATTATGTCCGGAGCCATTTTGGAAACCATTGGACAGACACAGTTTCTCCTCAGACTGTTGAAGAATTAAGGCCTACAGTCAAACTCGAAGAATAAAACACGGCCCTTCTGATAGCCTGGTCGACGTTCTTAAATATATTCAGCCCGCAAACCGCGCAAAAGCCGGACGGGTGCGCTGTTGTTCCAGAAAGGTCAGCATGGCGGTGCGGGCGCGGCCGGCGTCTTTACCAAGGCCGATCAGGCCGGAAATCTGGCCGGGGTGGCGCAGGAGGGAGCCGAGCAGCGCCTTGATGTTCAGGCCGCCATCCGGGGAGAGAACGGTGCCTGCAACTGGCGGTAGAGAGCGGCTGGCGGGGTCACACACCACGCGCAGCACGGCAAACGGTAATCCGGCTTCTTCCGCCGCGCGGGCCAGAAAGCCGCTTTCCATATCCAGAGCGGCACACTGGCTTGTTGCAAACAGATGCGCTTTTTCGGCAGCATCCAGTACAACGGTGTCGCTATGCAGTAAGGCGTTGCCCAGCACACCCGGCTGGCCTGCCCCCAGAATGTGGCGTAGCGTCGGGTCACACGTATAAGACGCGCCCCATGCCATCACGCGTTCTGGCAGGATGAGCGTGCCGGGAGGCAATGCCGGGTCCAGCCCGGCGGCCAGACCGAAGGAGAGGAGACAGTCTGCT
Organism: Acetobacter sp. P5B1; assembly: GCF_018811985.1. Lineage (NCBI taxonomy): Bacteria > Pseudomonadati > Pseudomonadota > Alphaproteobacteria > Acetobacterales > Acetobacteraceae > Acetobacter > Acetobacter sp. P5B1. The sequence goes on from NZ_JACRVS010000012.1 coordinate 22,640, forward strand.
CCACAAGCGGCCAGTCGGGCTGCTTCACGCTGCGCGCCGGTGCGGGTGGCTCCGCTGGCGGCAATGGCCGCATGCGGGAAGACGTGCCGGATCAGCTTCGCTTCAGCTTTCAGGCCAACAAGAATGCCGGGGCGGCTGGGGGAAGGCTGTGTGGTGTTCGTCATGTTTCAGAACCCAAAGGCGACGCGGCGCGTGTTGCTGCTTTCCAGATTGCGGTAGCGCGCCACAGCCATCAGCGGGAAAAACTGCTTGTAACCGTGGTAGCGGAGGTAAAACACTTTGGGGAAACCGACAGCGTTATACGGGTCCTCATGCCATTCCCCTTTTTCATCCTGCTGAGCCGCCAGCCAGCTGATACCGCGTGTGACAGCCGGGTCATCCCGTCGGCCAGCGGCCATCAGGCCCAGAACAGCCCATGCTGTTTGAGAGGGCAGGCTTTCCCCGTAGGTGCCATGGCTGCCTCCTTCATAGGACTCGCAGCCTTCGCCCCAGCCGCCGTCCGGGCGCTGGACGGAGCGCAGCCATTCCACAGCTTTCACCACAGCCGGGTCATCATGCGAGACACCAGCGGCATTGAACGCGCACAGCGCGGACCATGTGCCGTAGATATAGTTTGTGCCCCAGCGGCCAAACCATGACCCGTCTTCTTCCTGCTCTTTGCGCAGGTAGGTCAGGGCGCGTTCCAGCACCGGGCGATCTTCCCCATGGCCCAGTTGAGCAAGGAAGGAGATGCAGCGGGCCGTCACATCCGCCGTCGGCGGGTCTAGCAGAGCGCCGTGGTCTGAGAAGGGGATATGGTTCAGTAGTTCTTTGTTGTTATCAATATCAAAGGCACCCCAACCGCCATCGCGGCTTTGCATGCCGAGTATCCACTGGCGGGCGCGTTCGATGGACTCGGCGTTGGCCGGGTCACCTTCACGGTGCAGCAGCATGCCGACCACGGCGGTATCATCCACGTCCGGGTAATAGTCGTTCCCGTACTGGAAGGCCCAGCCACCGGGCGCAACGTTCGGGTTGTTGACGGCCCAGTCGCCTTTAACGTCCAGAATTTGCTTGTCCCGCAGCCATTTGCTGGCCTTGCGCAGCTCTGTCAGCGTTTCTTGCGGGGCAATCCCCTTCGGGCCGGAAGCAGCCTCGAGCATGGCGTGGCCGGACAGCCCGGTGTCCCAGATGGGAGAGACGCAGGGCTGGCAATAGACTTCATCTTCCTTATGGACCAGCAGACCCTGCACGGCTTCCCATGCGGTGACGGCGCGTGGGTCCGTATCCGGCACGCCAAGGGCGCGATACATCATGACCACATTGGCCATGGCCGGATAAATGGCACCCAGACCATCCTTGCCGTTCAGGCGGGGCTCAATGAAGTCAATCGCCGCCTTGAGGGCTTTCTCATGCGTTTTGGACGGAATGAGGCCCAGGGTAGGCCGCAGCACGCTATCCAGCCCTTTGAACACGCGGCCCCACACGGAGCGGTAAGGACCACGAATCCAGTCCGTCACGCGCTCTGGGGGCGTGACGAACAGCTCACGAATATGGATCTGGCGCGGGTTGATGGCGATGGGCCGCAGGGCTGCCAGCACCAGCATGGGAGCAATCACCGTGCGGGACCAGTAGGACATGTTCCAGATGGAGAAGAAGGCCTTGCGTGGCAGAAGCATCAGCTCCACCGGCATGACCGGCGTGGCTCGCCAGGGCACATCCCCAAACAGGGCCAGCTGAATGCGGGTGAACACATTGGTGCGCTCGGCCCCGCCGTGGTCCAGAATGGCTTCCCGCGCACGGCGCATATGGGGGGCGTTGATATCCTCCCCGGTCGCTTTCAGGGCAAAATAGGCTTTGACGGAGGAGGACAGGTTAAATCCGCCGTTATGATACAGCGCCCAGCCGCCATGCTCCTCGCTTTGCGTCCGGCGCAGATAGACCGCAATCTTCTGCTCAAGCGCATCATCAATCCGGTTCAGATAATGTTCCAGCAGGATGTATTCCGCCGGGATGCTGGCGTCGGCTTCCAGCTCATACACCCAGTGTCCGTCCGCCTGCTGGCGTTGCCCCAGAGCGGCATGAGCATTTTGAACCACACGATCCAGATCCTCACCGGAAAGCGGGGTCTTAGGATGTGCGCTGCCATCAGCGGCCATGGGGTGTTCCTTGTTACTGGCGTCTTGTTTTTATTAAGGACGACGCAGGCCGAGAGTGTACACGGCCTTCACGCCTGATCTCATTGCGCCTTCAAGTGTGGCGGGGAGTCCGGTTGCCGTCCAGTCCCCGGCCAGAGCGAGGTTGACCAACTGCGTTGCCGCACCGGGACGCAGGCGGTTCTGCTCCGGTGTTGCGGCAAAGGTCGCGCGCTTTTCCCACACTACGCGCTGATGCGGCGGGGTGGCGGGCAGCGGCTCTTTCAGAACCGGGTCACACGCGCGGCGCACGTCATGCCAGATGGCGCGGGCCAGATCATCCGGGTCCTGCTCTGCAAAGCGGTTCGCGGCGCTGACGGTGACGGAGAGGATATCGCCGCGCAGGAACACCCATTCCGCAATGCTGCCGACCAGTCCCATAAACCGCGCACGGGCAAAAGAGCCCAGCGCCTGCGGGGCGGCGTCCAGACGGAAATGCAGGTTCAGAATGCTTTCAAACGCGTTGGGGGTCTGAAAGCCGGGTACATGCGGCGTGAGCAGGGTTTCCGCCACAGGGGCAGGGACCGCCAGAATAACGGTGTCGTCTTCCGTCAGCGGGATAACGCCATCCGGGCCATGCAGGGCGGTCACGCGGCCCCGGCTGACATCCAACGCGCTGATGCGGCTCTGGGTGCGGACTTCTGCCTGCAGGATGGCCAGATGCGCCAGCGCCGGGTCTACCAGCGTTTCAGAAAGCCCTTCCTTGGGGAACCACGGCACGCAGGCCTTGCCGCCAAGGGAGAGCGATTCTTTCACCACCGCGCCAAGCAGCGCGGCGCTGCCCGTTTCACAGGATGTGTTGAGAGCAGAAATTGCGAAGGGTTCCAGCAGGCGGCGGCTGAGGGCACCGGGCAGCAGGCAGTCTGAGACGTGCTCATCTTCGCCTGCCTGCATCAGCTTTTGCAGGCTGCGCAGTTCCACCACCCGCATGTCTGGCACGCGCCGATGCGGCTGGAACACCCACCAGGGCATCCGCCCGCGGGAGAGGTCCAGCGTCCAGCGCGCATCTTCCGCCAGATCGACAAACGGGAAAATGGGGATGCCGGGGCCGGTCAGCGTATCCGTACCGCCCGTCATGGCCAGATAACGGAAGACCGTCTTGTTGGCGGACAGCAGCAGGTGGTTGCCGTTATCAATCCGGCAGCCTAGCTGCTTGTCTTCATAAGACCGGGCACGGCCCCCGCAGGCGCGGCCTGCTTCATGCACAATAACGCGGCGGCCTGAGCCAGCTACTTCTACCGCGGCGGCCAGACCAGCCACGCCGCCGCCAATAATGTGCACACAGGATGCCATGCTGTTGGTCTCTTTCTGGATCAGGGGCGGTAGGAGCGGGTCAGCCAGAACACCTTGTTCAGAGCTGAGGTTTCCGGGCGCTCATGCAGAGCATCGGCAGACCAGCCGCGCTTGCGCAGGGCGACCAGAACGGCCTCGTAGCTCGCCCCCATGATCCGTGCGGGGAGCATGGCTTTGGGGCGGCAGGACTGCATGGTGATGAAGGCTTTCCGGAAATGGTCCAGGGCCCGCACAGAAAGGATGTTGGCCACACCCTGCAGACCGGGAGCGGAGAGCGCCTTGATGGGGTCATGCGGGACATGAAAGCGGTCCAGCAGGTCACCCGGCAGGTAGAGGCGGCCACGGGCAGCATCTTCCGCAATGTCGCGGAGGATATTGGTCAGCTGCAGGGCTCGGCCCAGATGGTAGGCGACTTTGTCGGCTTCTTCTGTGCTGTCCCCAAAAATCCGGACGGACAGGCGGCCTACGGCAGAAGCCACGCGGTCACAATACAGGTCCAGGGTTTTCTCATCCGGGGCGACGATGGTGTTTTCCGCATCCATCATCATGCCGTCGATAATGGCGTGGAAATCATCCTGCCGCAGCGCGAAGAAATGGATACAGGCCAGCAGCACGCGGTCCAGCGGGTCCTGCGTGGTCCCGTGGTCATACAGGGCTGCAATGCGCTGGTGCCAGGCATCCAGAGCGGCCTTGCGCTGCTCCATGGGTTCATACCCGTCGGCAATATCATCCACCACGCGGCAGAAGGCGTAAATGGCATACATGGCGTAGCGGCGCATGGGGGGGAGGATGCGCATGCCAGCGGCAAAGGACGTGGCGGCCTGCTTTACCGTGCTTTCCACCCATGCCAGATCCGCGGGGTCACACCCGAGGGGGGTCGGCTCGTCATGCGTCTGGATGTTTTGAGCTGTCACGCGCTTTTCACCTGTTTGTTCATTAAATCGTCATATCCGGCTCTTTTTACAGACCTGCGGACATTCTGAAAGCTCAGGACCATGCCCGCAGGGCCGCACCTGCTGCATACATGATATCTGTGCGTTTCAGGGCAACGCGCCCGGCCAGCGGATCTTCCCGCCGCAGGCGCTGCGTCAGCCGGTGTGCGAGGCTGACAATGGCGGCGCATTCCATACGGAAGCGCCGGTCCCGCACCAGACCGGGCAGGGCGGAGGCCTCCCGGTTCAGGGCATCCACACCGTCCAGCAGAGTATTGAACACCCGGCGGAGGTTGGGTGTGGCGCGGCCAGCCAGCAGGTCATCCTGCGTAGCCCCAGCCTGAGCCATCAGGTCCGTTGGCATATAGCACCGGTGCAGGCGCTGCAGGTCGCCCTGGCAGTCCTGCAAGTGGTTGAGAATCTGCAGCGACGTGCAGAGTGCATCTGCGGCCGCAAAGGTGTGCGGCACTTCCCCATGCAGATGCAGCAGAAACCGCCCGACTGGGTTTGCGGAGTACCGGCAATAGTGCAGGAGATCGTCCCACGAGGTGCAGGGTGTGCCACGGGAATCGTCCCGGAAGGCAATCAGCAGGTCCGTCGCGGTTTCAAACGGCACGCCTGTTTTCAGGAAAGAGGCGCGCAGTTTGGCGGCACTCATGGCGTCCGCGCGGGGGATGGGGTCGCGCTTGCCCAGAAGCACGTCTTCCATCGCGTTCAGCCGGGCAATCTTCTCATCCGCGCTTAGCGTCTCGCAGTCTGCGATGTCGTCAATGACGCGCGCATAATCGTAATACGCATGCACATGCGGGCGCAGGGCCTTGCTGAGCAGAAGGGAGCCGACGGGGAAATTCTCGTCAGACGCACCTTTGCCGGAAGAGACATCGTCTCTCCCCCAGACGGAGGCGGTATCAGTCATGTCAGGCTCTGCGATGAGAAAGAAGGAAGCATAGCCGGAGCTTTACACGCTCTCTCCCGGTGTGCCTACTCCCCTCATGGGCAGAGAGGGTCTGGCACACAGGGTTGGCGGAAGGCCGGGTTTTCACGCACGCCCTCCGGGCATCTGCGCTGCTTTGGCCTCTTCCGGCGCAGGAGAAGGGGCAGCCGGTGCGGTGCGGCCATCATTGGGGATGGCGTCCGTATAGGCCCGGTTTTTCCAGACAACACCCCGCCCGCGATAGTGGTTGACGGCAGATCCGATGGTCGCCGCTGTGTAGAAAATGGCTACAAACGGCAGCGTTAACGCCCAGAGCGGCGAGATACGGAAGCGGCGCAGTGTGGGCACAAAGGAGCCGATGGAGACCAGCCAGGTCACCAGCCCGATCCACTGCGTCAGGCCGTGGCCGAACAGCGCGATCAGGCCCGGTGCGATCCAGACCACACCCATGGCCAGCACCGTCAGCACCAGAAAGAGCGGGGAATAGCGCAGCTGTACAAATGCTGTGCGGGCAATCATGCGCCAGACGTCAATGGCATACGGGTAGGGGCGTATGGAACGGGCCAGACAGGAGTGGCCCAGATAGAGGCGCCCCCCGGCCTGCTTGACGCAGGTGGCCAGCGTGCAGTCATCAATCAGCGCGCCCTTCAGGGCTTCAATCCAGCCGATTTCGGCCAGCATGTCCCGCCGGATCAGGATCGTACCGCCAGCGGCCCCGGCGGTGCGGCTTTTGGGATTGTTGACCTGTGCGAAGGGGTAGAGCAGCGCAAAGAAAAATACAAAAGCTGGCACCAGAGCGCGTTCCGCCAGACTTTCGCACTGCAATTCCACCATTTCGGATACCATGTGCAGGGTGTCTGTCTGCGCTTTGGCGACCAGTGTGGAAATATGTTGGGGGGCGTGCACAATGTCCGCGTCTGTCAGCAGGATGTAGCCGCTGTTGGCCTCCTGCTGGCGTCGGGCTTCGGCCACGCCCTGCGCGACGGCCCAGAGCTTGCCGCTCCAGCCCGGTTCCGGGTCTGCGCCGTCCAGCACGGTCAGGCGCCCTTTGGGGTCTGGCAGGGCTCGGGCCAGAGCGCCGGTGCCATCCTCACTCCGGTCATTCACCAGAATGAGGGAGAGGCGACCGGCATAATCCTGCGTCAGCAGGGAGGAGAGGGCGACCTCAATGGACTCGGCCTCATCCCGTGCGGGGATGACGACCGTGACATTCGGCATGATGTCTGCCGGTGCCTTGCCGGGGCTGGCAGGGCGGAGGATGGGACCGGCCTGCCAGAACCACCCGTGGAAAAAAATAAGACCGAACCAGATGAGTGCTGAGAGAACAGCCAGACCAAACAGCATCATCCCGCCCCTTACTTCAGCATGCCATTGTTACGGAACCATGTGATGGCGTCCTCAACGGCCTGCCGGGCGGGGCGGGGGCTGTAGCCCAGTTCCCGAATGGCTTTGTCCGAGGAGAAGAACATCTTCTTGCGGGACATGGCCAGCATCTCCCGCGTGACACGCGGTGAGAAGCCAAAGGAGCGGGAGAGCCACTCCGAGGCGACGGCGACCGGCCAGATGATTTCCTGAGGCAGGCTGATGCGTGGCGGGGGCACATGGGCAATTTCAGACACCATGGCGAACAGGTCGCGCAGCAGATAGTTTTCGCCGCCCAGAATGTATTTCTCGCCAATGGTGCCGCGTTCCAGAGCCAGCGCGTGGCCTTCCGCGACATCATCCACGTGCACAATGTTCACGCCCGTATCGACGTAGGCGGGCATGCGGCCAGCGGCGCAGTCCAGAATCATCTGCCCGGTGGGGGTGGGTTTGATGTCCCGCGGGCCAACCGGGGTGGAGGGGTTGACGATCACGGCGGGGAGGCCCTGCGTCTTCACCAGATCAAGCACTTCCTGCTCGGCGCGGTATTTGGAGCGTTTGTAGATGCCGATCACGCCGTGTTCGTGCACCGGAGTCGCTTCATCAGACTCCGTACCATCCCCAATCAGGCCGAGCGCTGCGACGGATGAGCAATAAACAATGCGTTCCACACCGGCTTTCTGGGCCGCCAGCATCAGCAGGCGGGTACCTTCCACGTTTGCGGTCATCATCGGGGCGGGGTCTGGCACCCACAGCCGATAGTCCGCAGCCACATGAAAGACGTAGCGGCAGCCTTCCACAGCGCGGGCAAAGGTATCCGGGCGGGAGAGGTCTCCTTCCACCAGTTCTGCAGGAATATCCGCAATGTTGCGCCGGTCACTGCCCTCGCGCACCATGAGTCTCAGCGTGTGTCCGCGTTCAAGCAGCGTGCGGGCAACGGCAGACCCGACAAAACCTGTCGCGCCGGTGACGAGCGTATGGGCGGTCATATAAAGTGCGCTCCCATAATGGGGATGAGAAATGGAAGGGTGTGAAACCCGAACGGCTGGTTTGTTTCTTTATCCTGCCCCCCAAGGTGGCGCCAGACCCCGGGCTGGTGTAAGTGGTCGGATCACTCATGAATTCAGCCCCTCTGGTCAGGTGTTCTACGCCAGGGAGCAGGGAGGCCCAGGGGGGCATCTCGGGTAGGTAGAGCTTAGGCCTTGAAGAAGCTTACGATTTTTCTGACTTTGCTGGGTCTGGTTGCCATTACGGCGGCAGTTGCGTGGAGTGGCGTTGGCTCCGTGGTGCACGCTGTCATGCGTATTGGTCTGGGCGGCTTCCTTCTCATGGTATGCTGTCAGCTTGCCGTAAACGGTGTGCTGGGCCTCGCCTGGCACGCGGCTCTGCCTGAAATCGGGTATTTGCGTCTTCTGGGAGCGCGCATGGTGCGCGATGCAGCGGCGACCTGCCTGCCGTTCTCGCAGCTTGGCGGCATTGTGATTGGTATTCGCGCCACCTGTTCGGGCCATGGCCTGCATGGGCGGGAAGCGCGCCAGATTGACTGGCCGGAAGCCGCCAGTGCCAATCTTGTGGATATCACAACAGAAGTGATGGGGCAGGTGGCGTTTGTGCTGTTGGGTGTGGCCTTTCTGGTTGCCCATCAGCGTTCCAGCCCGTTTGTTGTGCCCGTCATTATTGGTGCGGTCTTCCTGATGCTTGGCACTGCCGGGTTTATCTGGACGCAGCGGCACGGGGGCAGCATTTTCCGCAGGTTTGGCGGCATGTTCACCCGCAGTCTGGCGTCCCAGTGGCATGACAGCATGCTGAGCGGGGCGGACACGCTGCAGGAGCGGATGGAAGCCATCTGGAGCCGCCCGGGCCGGATCTGCCTCTCTGCCGCTTATCATCTGCTTGGCTGGCTGGGCAGCGCGGGCATGCTGTGGATGACCGCCAACATGCTGGGTGCGCCCCTGACGCTGCCGAACGCCGTCGCGATTGAAGGTGTGACCTGTGCCGTCATGTCGCTCGGCTTTCTGGTGCCCGGTAGTCTGGGCGTGCAGGAAGGGGCGTATATGGCGCTCGGCCATGCGTTCGGGATTGATTCCTCCGTGTCTCTGGGCCTGTCCCTGCTGCGTCGCGGGCGTGAACTGGCTATTGGCATTCCGGTCCTGCTGCTGTGGCAGGTGATGGAAATGCGTGGGCTGCGCCAGCCTGTGACCAAGAAAACGGCCGATGTCAGCTACGGCCCCGCTCCGACTGTGGTGAAGGATTCCTGAGAGTGTCTTCAACTGTTTCTGACGCCTCTGGTCCGGATGCCGAGATGGCATCGGCTCGTGAGGCTGCAACGCCCGTATTTGATACACTTGTCGTTGTTGGCCCCGGCCTGATCGGCTCTTCCGTGCTGCGCCGTGCGCAGCAGAAAGGCACGCTGGCCCGCCAGCTGATTGCGGTTGATGTCTCGCCGGAAGCGCGGGCGCGGGTAGAAGAGTTGGGAATTGCGGACCGGGTGATGGCTGACGCCGCTGAGGCCGCAGCGCTGGCGGATTGCGTCATGCTGTGTGTGCCGGTGGGAGCCATGGGGCCGGTGGCGGAGAAGGTGCTGCCCGTCATGCGGCCCGGCTCCATTCTGACCGAAGTTGGCTCGACCAAAGTCTCAGTTATTGAGGCTATCAGCCCGTTTTTACGGCCGGACGTGGCCTATGTGCCTGCGCACCCCATGGCAGGCACAGAATATTCCGGGCCGGATGCCGGGTTTGCGACTCTGTTTGAAGACCGCTGGTGTCTGCTGACCCCCCTGGACGGGACCCCGCCGGAAGCCCTGAACGCAATCCGCACATTGTGGGAGCGTTGCGGTGCACGCCTGCGGGAGATGACCCCTGCGCATCATGACCGCGTTTGCGCCATCGTGAGCCATCTGCCGCATCTGCTGGCCTTTACCATCTGTGGGACAGCGGATGATCTGGCGGATGAAACCCGGTCAGAAGTGCTGGATTTTGCGGCGTCCGGGTTCCGGGATTTCACCCGTATTGCGGCATCAGACCCCGTCATGTGGCGGGATGTGTTCCTGTCCAACCGTGAGGCTCTGCTGGAAATGCTGGCCCGTTTTATGGAAGACGCGCAGGCCATGGCGCGAGCCATTCGCTGGGGCGACGAGGACTATATTGTGGACCGTATCCAGCGCGGCCGTGCCATTCGCAAAAGCCTGATTGAAAACCGGCAGGCCTGAGAGGCCTCGTTTAAGTCGGTTGGCCAAATGCCTTGATGTGCAGGGCATCCAGATGCTTGTGGTTTTTGTCCGCCATGGGGTTCAGTTCCAGCACTTTCTGCCAGGCCTTGAAGGCAGCGGGGCCGTCTTTGCGTTGATCTTCCACCGTGGACAGTAAACCCCAGCTTTTGGCGTCCCGGCCATCCCGTTGCAGGGCTTCACCCAGATCGGTAATGGCGGCGTTAAAATCGCCTGCGGCAAGGCGCAGCTGGGCGCGGCTGCGCCACAGGATGGCGTTGTCTGGTTGAAGAGCCAGAGCGTCGCTGAGATCTTCCACAGCATCATCCGGCTTTTCGGCCTGACTATCCTTTTGTGCCCGCCGCAGCAGAAGCTGCGTGGTGGGGGAAAGACCTGCGGCGCGTAAAGCCTCCAGACGCGCTTCCAGCATCTGGGCATCTTCAGGCGTTTTGGCCTGTGCAAGCTGGTCCGCAAGGGCAGCAATTTGCTGCGGGCGCGTCAGCTTTTTATGCGGGGCGGCGGCAGGTGCTTTTCCTGCGGAGGGGCCTGAGGACGTTGCGCCGGGTGCAGGAGACTCCGCTGGGCTTGCGGGCTGTGTGGCGGAGGAGCCGGGAGCAGACGGAGTCTTGCCAGAAGCGGAGGGGGCTGCCGCATGGGGCACCGTGCCGCTATGCATCGGCGATGGGGCTGTGTGCGCTATATGGCCGGAGGTCGGGGACTGAGTTTGCCCGGCAGGGGGCTGTGCTGTTTGTGCTGCCGCGAGTCCGGCAACACTCAGGCTGGCCAGAAGGCACGGGGCAATCAGAGCGCCAGAACGCAAAAACCCGCTTCTCCGAAAACCGGAAAAGCGGGTTGCACGCATGTCATGCGCCAGAAGCCAGCCGGGAAAGGCCGGACCCTGCATAAATCAGCCCTGACGAGCTTTCATGCGGGGGTTCTTCTTGTTGATGACATAAACCCGGCCGCGACGCCGTACGACACGGCAATCTTTATCGCGCACCTTGGCCGATTTCAGGCTGTTTCTGATTTTCATGGCCCGCTTTTCTCCGCCGATGCTCAAGAATTGAAATAAGGTGTGTCGGCACATACCGGCCCCGCCAGTACGAGTCAATGTTTTCCACGGAAAAGGGCCATAAATTGTTTATTCGCGTGTATTTTTACCGCGCATTTGTGTGTCTCTTCAAACAAAGTCCTGATTGAGGGGCTGTGTCGGGTGAGGCGCCAGGCTGGAAAAGGCCGTGGCCAGGGTTTTGAAATCTTCCGAGCGCGGGGAGCGGGGGCGCCAGCCCAGCCCGATGGTGCGCCATACAGGGCCGCCGGAGAGGGGTCGGCTGATAACGGGATGCCCGCGTAGAATGCCGCCCTCCAGCGCCAGCAGCGGCACGACGCCAATGCCCAGCCCCAGCCCGACCATTTCCGCCATGGTGTGCAGGGACGTGGCGGAGAAGGTGGAGTCGCTCTCGCCCTCTGTGCCGTGCCATTCCCGGCCCTGCCGGCAGACCGCCAGCGTTTGTTCCCGCAGGCAGTGGCCATCTTCCATCATAATCATACGCTGGTCGGCCAGCCGTTCTACCGGCACATGGCTCAGCCGGGCCAGAGGGTGGTCTTCAGGCATGATGACGTGAAACGGGTCCCGCCAGAGGGGCAGGGTTTCCGCCGTGTCACACAGGCAGGGCATGGCCAGAACCAGCATGTCCAGCCGCCCAATGCCGAGCTTTTCCAGTAGATGCTCCGTTGTGTCTTCCGCAATGGAGAGGGTGAGTTGCGGAAAGCGTGTGCGGATGGTTTTGACGAGCGGCTCAATCAGAAAGGGGCCGATGGTGGGAATAACGCCTAGCCGCAAGGGGCCTGTCAGCGGTGTGCGGGCCGCGACGGCAAGCTGCGGCACGGCTTCCAGCGCTTCCAGCGCCTGCCGGCCTTTCAGCGCAATTTCATGCCCTAAGGGGGTGAACACCACCTTTTTGCCCACCGTGCGGTCCAGCAACTGAGAATCGAGCTGGCGTTCCAGCGCCATGATGCCTGCGGAAAGGGTGGATTGCGTGACCGAACAGGCTGCCGCCGCCCGCCCGAAATGGCGCAGTTCAGAAAGGGCGATCAGGTAACGTAACTGCTGGGCAGAAGGCAGGGGAAGCACGGTCGGACCTCGGTCTTTTCAAGGGCTGAAAACGCATATCTGGGACGCTCCGATTTTTGGAACGTCTTTGTGTGGTTAATCGATCATTTCGATGATTTTGATATAAAATATTCATTGGCATGAATGGACACACCGCGCCATAGATAATGCCCGACGACGGTATTGTGTGCCGTCGGAGCTTTTAAGTAACCCAAGAAGGAGCAAGCTTATGCTGACCGTTGGCGATAAGTTTCCGAGCTTTGATCTGACCGCCGTTCCCGGTGGTCCGGAAGGCCTGAAGGGCGATTTCGTCCAGATTTCCGACAAATCCGACGCTGGTAAGTGGAAGGTTGTCTTCTTCTGGCCGAAAGACTTCACGTTTGTCTGCCCGACCGAAATCGTGGCTTTCGGCAAGCTGTCCAAAGACTTTGCTGACCGTGATGCCGTAGTTTACGGCGTGTCCATCGACAGCGAATTCGTGCACCTCAACTGGCGTCTGCATAATGCCGATCTGAAAGATCTGCCGATTGCAATGCTGGCTGACATCAAGCGCGAGCTGACCGAAGGCACGGGCGTTATGCACAAAGAGGCTGGTGTTGCTCTGCGCGCCACCTTCGTTGTCGACCCGCACGGCGTGATTCGTCACGTCTCTGTCAACGACCTGTCCGTTGGCCGTAACCCGCAGGAAATCGTGCGTATTCTGGACGGGCTGCAGAGCGATGAGCTGTGCCCCTGTAACTGGAAAAAGGGCGACGACTTTATCAAAGTCTGAGCCTGACGCTTCCCGTCTGGCCCTGCGGGGCCAGGCGGTTTTCTACCAGACCGGGTTCAGCCCGTCTGCGGCGCTCAACTGCGCCATTCCTCCCCTTTTCATACGGATTATCTGATGTCGATCGACGCTCTGAAGGATCGTATTCCCGACTATGCGAAGGATCTGAGGCTGAATCTCGGGTCTCTCGCCAATGATGTGACCCTCACACCGCAGCAGCTCGCCGGAACGTTTGTGGCGTCTGCCATTGCGTCCCGCAATGATGTGGTGACGAAGGCTGTTGTGGCCGAATTTGCCGATAAGCTGACGCCTGAAGCCCTGAATGCCGCCAAATCTGCTGCGGCCATTATGGGCATGAACAACATCTACTACCGCTTTGTGCATATGGCGGGTGGGGATTATGGCAAGATGCCTGCGCAGCTGCGCATGAGCGTTATTGGCCGCCCCGGTGTAGAAAAAACGGATTTCGAGCTCTGGTCTCTGGCTGTTTCTGCAATCAATGGCTGTGGTCTGTGTGTGACCAGCCATGAGAAGATTGTGCGGGAAGAGCTGGGAGCAGAAGCTGTGCAGACTGCTGTGCGGATTGCCTCCACAGTGCATGCTGTCGCCGTCACGCTGGAAGCCGCTGCGGCTCTGGGCGACTGACGCTGGCAGATCAGGCTGGCCGCATGCCTTGAATGCGGCGCTTCAGGTCCGGCGTCTGCACATCAGCAGGGTCCGGGCTTTTTTTATGGGGGGGAAATCGCTAGTAGCCCCGAGGGCAACACGCGCCACTTTCTTGCAATTGATATTTTTTGAAGAAAAGTGGCGCGAGTGACGGGGCTCGAACCCGCGACCTCCGGCGTGACAGGCCGGCGCTCTAACCAACTGAGCTACACCCGCAATCCAGACGCTCACCAGTGGTGTGCGTCGGTATGTCGCGTCTTATAGCGATGTTTTCAGCTTTGACAACCGGGGTTCGCGAAAAAAATAACGCATTATGAAATTTTTTTCGTAGCGTCCGCTTGGGCCTCATGAGAAAGGGGCGGTCACCCCTTAACGCCTTGGAGGCTCTGCACTTTATAGAGCCACGCTGGACGGAGGTGCCCTTCCGGGCAGCCTCCTTATGATGCGGCAGCAGACGTGCCGGAGAGTGGCGCTTAGTTCTGCTTTTCGAAAGCCCCGGAAATAGAGAGGGTGACGTCATCCCCCACCATCGGCACGTAGGTTTTTACGCCAAAATCGCTCCGTTTGAGGGTGCCGGTGGCCTGAAATCCAAGTGTGTAGGCTTTATCCATCGGGTTGATACCAGCCCCTACGTAACGCACCTGCAACGTGAGCGGCTTTGTGACGCCATGCAGGGTGAAATTCCCGGTGACATTAGCCGTGCCTGCGCCGGTCGGGACGACTTTGGTGGAGACGAAGGTGGCCGTCGGGTAATGGGCTGCGTCAAACCAGTCTGCGCCGTGCAGTTCATCCGTCAGTTTCGCGCTGGTGGTCTGCACGCTTGCAACCGGAATGGAGACGCTCAGTTTTGAGGCCACCGGGTGGGCCGCGTCATAGGTGAGGGAGCCCGTCGCACCGGAAAAGAGGCCGGAATATTCGGTAAAGCCAAAATGGAGCAGAGAAAAAGTAACCTGCGTGTGGGTGGTTTCCACCTGATAGGTGCCAGTCTGCACATCCTGCGGTGCTGTGGCAGCCTGCGCGGTGGAGAGTGTGGCCACAAGGCCGAGTGCAGCAAGAGCGGGAGCGAAAGACAGAGAGGTCATGAGGGATGGTCCTGTTTTTGAAAGGGAAAAAACTCTGAAAGCAAACGCGGGTGAGGGGATGGCGGTGCCCTGAAGGCTGTCCGGCTAGCCGAACCGAAAGCCGGAGAGTGCCTTACCCATCACCGTATCCTGATAGATCTGCTCGCCCTGATCTGCCCCTGCGGCTCCGGCGGCGACCATAAGGGGCAGCAGATGCTCTTCTCTGGGGTGGCAGATGCGCGCACCGGGGGCTGTGTCCCAGTGTTGCAGAGCCGCATTTCGCTCGGCTTCGGGCGCACACGTGGCGGCCGTAAGCCAGACGTCAAAGTCATGGGAGATGGCATTGGAGGCCGGGTTTTCGCCCATGAAGTGCCGGAGATTGTGGTAGGTCAGGCCTGTGCCCACAATCAGCACATTCTGGTCCCGCAGCGGGGCCAGCGCCCGCCCGATGCGCAGATGCGCTGCGGGGTTCAGATCCTGCTGGAGTGAGAGTTCCACCACCGGAATTTCAGCCTCTTCAAACGCCAGTATGAAGGGGATGAAAACACCGTGGTCCAGACCTCGTTCCGGGTCTGCGGCGTTGGGTATGCCAGCTTTGCTCAGCAAGGCCTGCACCTGTCCGGCCAGTGCCGGAGAACCCGGAACCGGATAGCGTAGGTGATAGGTGTGTGGCGGGAAGCCATAATAATCATAAATCAGCGGCGGCTGTGCTGCGGCTGTCACGGTGGGGATGGCAGTTTCCCAATGACCGGAGACAACCAGAATGGCATCAGGCTTTTGCGGTAACGTCTGACTGACACCGCGCAGGAAGGCCGCCATACGGTCCCACGTGTCTGGCCAGTCCATGAAAAAGCATGGGCCACCGCCATGCGGCAGAAACAGCACAGGCTGCCGGGGCAGGGACGTATGTGATGTCTGAGGCGGGAGGGGAATCATGCTGTGAACCGTGTCTCTTCAAGGGGCGGGTTGCCTGAAGAGTCGCCTCATAATCGCGGTTTGATAAGCCCGTATTTTGGGAAGAGATTTCACACCCTGAGCATGAAATCCGGCTTACGCGTTACGCATAAAAAACCGGAGGCCGCATTTCTGCGGCCTCCGGCCTGAAACATCCTGCGTTCCTCTGCATCGGGCCGTAGGACCCGTTCAGGGAGAAGCAGGATTATTTGCTGCCAGCTGTCAGAGCGCTGCGAATGAAATCGCCAGCTTCTTCCTTCGTGCCCCACCCTGTGACCTTCACCCATTTGCCGGGTTCCAGATCCTTGTAGCGGGTGAAGAAGTGCTCAATGGCCTTCACGGTGATTTCCGGCAGGTCTTCCACCGTCTGCACCTTGCTGTACTGGGGGTGAATCTTGTCATGCGGGACGCAGATGATTTTTTCGTCCTGACCGGACTCATCTTCCATTTTCAGCACACCGATGGGACGGGCGCGGATCACGGAGCCGGGGACCACATTGCTCGGTGTCAGCACCAGAGCGTCGGTCGGGTCACCATCCGCAGCCAGCGTGCCGGGAATGAAGCCGTATGCCGTGGGGTACGCCATGGGCGTGAACAGGAAACGGTCCACAAACAGGGCACCGCTTTCTTTGTCGATCTCGTATTTAACGGAAGATCCCTGCGGAATTTCAATCACAACGTTGATGTCGAACGGCACGTCTTTGCCGGGGGAAAGTTTTGAGACGTCCATAAGGGTTGCTCCAGCACTAAAAATACGGATGGGCAGACCCTATCTGTCACACTGCAACTTGCCAAGTCGTAACAGGATAAGGACTGTTCGGGTGGTTTTTCGGGCTCTGTACCCTTGCCAAATGTGTCTGATTGCGTAATCAGGAAGCCGCCTGCGCGCCCGTAGCTCAATTGGTTAGAGCGGGCCGCTCATAACGGCTTGGTTGCGGGTTCAAGTCCTGCCGGGCGCAGGCGCTTTTCGCCTCAGTCGCGTCCATCCGACGGTTCCTATCCATTCCACTTCACGGAGGTCATCTCATGGCATCTTATCAATACGTCTATGTGATGAAGGACCTTACCAAGTCCTATCCGGGTGGGCGTGAAGTCTTCAAAGGCATTACGCTGTCCTTCCTGCCGGGTGTGAAAATCGGCGTGCTCGGTGTGAACGGCGCGGGTAAATCCACGCTGCTCAAGATCATGGCCGGGATCGACAAGGAATATGGTGGGGAAGCCTGGGCCGCTGAAGGTGTGCGCGTTGGTTACCTGGAGCAGGAGCCCCAGCTGGACCCCAAGCTGACGGTTGGCGAGAACGTGGCTCTGGGTTTTGGTGACCTCAAAAAAGCCGTGGATCGTTTCAACGAGATTTCCATGCGCTTTGCCGAGCCCATGACCGATGAGGAAATGAACACCCTGCTGGCCGAACAGGCCGAACTGCAGGAAAAAATTGACGCTGGCGATGGCTGGGAGCTGGACCGCAAGCTGGAAATCGCGCTGGACGCCCTGCGCTGCCCGCCTGCTGACAGCCCCGTGGACAAGCTCTCGGGTGGTGAACGCCGCCGTGTGGCCCTGTGCCGCCTGCTGATTGAAAAGCCTGAAATCCTGCTGCTGGATGAACCGACCAACCATCTGGACGCAGAAAGCGTGGCATGGCTGGAAAAGACGCTGCACGATTATCAGGGCACTGTGATGGTCATTACCCATGACCGTTACTTCCTGGACAACGTGACCAACTGGATTCTGGAAATCGAGCGCGGCCGCGGCATTCCGTTTGAAGGCAACTATTCCTCCTGGCTGGAACAGAAGCGCAAGCGTCTGGCGCAGGAAGAAAAGGAAGAAAGTGCCCGCCAGCGTGCGCTGGCTGCCGAGCAGGAGTGGATTGGCTCCAGCCCGAAGGCGCGTCAGGCCAAAAGCAAATCCCGTATTGCACGGTATGAAGAAATGCTGGCCCAGAGTGCTGAAAAGCAGAACGGCGTGGCGGACATTGTTATTGCCCCCGGCCCGCGTCTGGGTGGCACGGTGATTGAGGCCGATCACCTCAGCAAAGGCTTTGGTGATCGTCTGCTGATTGATGATCTGAGCTTCAAGCTGCCGCCGGGTGGCATTGTGGGCGTTATCGGTCCGAACGGTGCGGGTAAATCCACCCTGTTCAAGATGATTGTCGGGCAGGAAAAGCCGGATGCTGGTGAGCTGAAAATCGGTGATACCGTGAAGCTCGGCTATGTTGACCAGTCCCGTGATGATCTGGACCCCAACAAGACCGTGTGGGAAGAAATTTCCGGCGGCACGGATGTCATCTATCTGGGCAAGCGGGCTGTGCCGTCCCGCGCTTATGTGGGGGCGTTCAACTTCAAAGGGTCCGACCAGCAGAAAAAAGTCGGCATCCTCTCCGGTGGTGAGCGTAACCGCGTGCATCTGGCTAAAATGCTGCGGCAGGAAAGCAACGTGCTGCTGCTGGATGAGCCGACCAACGATCTGGACGTCGATACCCTGCGTGCGCTGGAAGAGGCTCTGGGCGAATTCCCGGGCTGCGCCGTGGTCATTACCCATGACCGCTGGTTCCTTGACCGTCTGGCAACCCATATTCTGGCGTTTGAAGGGGATTCTCACGTCGAATGGTTTGAAGGGAACTTCCAGGCTTATGAGGAAGACAAGCGCCGTCGCCTTGGCCCGGATGCCACGGAACCTGGCCGCATTCGTTACCGGCCAATCTCCCGCTGATCAGGCTGGGTGGATGTCTGATGCGGCATCCATCATCTGAAGCGCTTTCAAAACAGAAAAACAGGCCACGCTGCCGGAGAGTACTCCGGTGGCGTTTCTGCGTTCTGGCGAAGGTCTCGTCATGCTGACGGCGCGCTCAGTCAGAACAGGGCGGCTTATGCTGCAACCTGTCACATGGCGCGATATGGATGACATGGCGTCATTGAAGGCTGATGGCGGGGCGTTTGGCCAGATGCTGGGGGGTGTCTGCACCCGCCAGCAGGCCGAGCGGGAAATGGCCGATGATATCGCCTTCTGGGCGTGCCACCGCGTGGGAATTTTCACCATTCGGGAAAAGGATCGGTTTGTCGGCATGACCGGCATTCATGACCGGCCAGACGGACGCGGCTTCGGGCTGCGCTTTGCCCTGTATCCGTGGGCCAGCGGGCGTGGCATTGCGCGGGAAGCGGCCAATGCGGCCCTGAACTTTACGCATGATGCCGGGGTAAAACGGGTGATTGCTGTTGCCAAGGAAAGCAATCTGGCCTCCCGCACTATTCTCGGCGGGATTGGCATGCATGTGTATGAGACCTTCCCGCGGGATGGCCAGACCATGCTGGTTTATGAAAGCGTGCGCGGCTAAAGGCGCGGACTGTGCGGGAAGTTGATGACAGGCTGTGAGCCATAAAAAAGGGCACCCCGAGAGGTGCCCTTTTTAGTCGTTCCTGTTCCTGCTGCTTAGTTGGCAGCAGGTGCGGAATGATGCTCAATCTGGCGCTTCAGGGCGCTCAGCAGGGCGTCAATGTTGCCGCCGTTGCGGGCGATGTAGGAGGAGTAATCCTGCCGCTGCGTCAGACGCAGGCTTGCACCTTCCCCAACCACATCCACCACCTTCGGGCTGCCGCCGGCATGGCCGACAATCCACTGCATGGAAGCCGGGGGCTGCTGCGGGCGGATCAGCGTGGCTTCCACAGAGTCATCGTCACCAGATTTGGTGATGGCGCCAATGGTGAAGCTCACACCGCGATAATCGCCCAGCTTGTCGGTAATGGCGTTGACCAGAACCTCATGGAACAGCCCGAGATACTGCTTCTGCTGTTCCGGCGTAGCCAGCTTCCAGTAACGGCCCAGGCAGTAGCGGCCAATGGCATCAATATCCACATCCTGCTGGATTAGCGGCAGAACACGGGCCTTTTTTTCCGACAGGGAAACCTGGCTGTTCACGATCGCAACCAGCTTGGAGCCGAAGGATTCGATAAACTGACGGGTGCCTTCAGCGGCACGGGCAGGCAGAACAGAAAGACTGCCAGCACAAAGGAGCGCAAGGGCGCCTGTCACAAGGCGACGGCTGGAAAGAAATTTCATGTCGGCGCTATCCTTGTTGCTTTTTAGTGGTACCAGGCTGGCACGGTGGCGCGGTTATCATTCTTGATCGCCTCAGCCTGTGCTTTCCGCTGCTGCTGATAGGCGCTGCGGATTGTTGCGTAGGGGTCCAGTGCATCACGCTGCAGGGCATCCAGCTCATCCAGATGCGTGGAGCGACCATGCACAACGCCCATCATGTTATAGGCCCAGTTGAAGCTGATCAGCCCATAGCCACGCGGGACGTAGTTCCAGGGGGAGAGACCCTGATCAATCCCGTAGCCGATTCCATCACGGATGGAGGAGGGGCCCATAGGCAGGAACAGATACGGGCCGGAGGGAATGCCCCAGTTGGCCAGTGTCATGCCGGCATCATTATCATGATGCGGATACCCGGCCATTTTGGCGACATCGATCAGACCGCCAATACCCACAGACATGTTGATGCACCAGCGTACGAAGGAATCACCCGCACGGCGGGGCTTACCTGCGCCCACGTCGTTAAAGAACACGGAGGGTTCATTCATGGTGGTGATCATGTTGCCCAGAGAATTCCGGACAGGGCGCGGCACGGCCCACACATAGGCTTTGGCGACCGGGCGCAGCGCCCAGTGGTCGAACGTCATGGTCAGGTTATAGACCTTGCGGTTCAACGGCTCGTAGGGGTCGTTTGCCTGTTTGTATTCCTCAAGGGCGTCCGGGTCTTTGGGGACGGGGGCCTTGATGGCGCTGCACCCCGTCAGGGCGACAAGAGTTGCGACCAGTAAAGAGCTGCGTGAGGAAAAACGGCGCTGGGCCGAAGAGCCTTCCCGAGTCTGACCCGCATGTGTCTGACCGCGAGGGCGGAGCCGTGCACCGTTCCGTCCTGAATTCATTGCCGCGTTTACCTTCACCCTGTGACGCACCAGTAAAACCTGACCTAAAGGCAGGAGTCTTCTGCTGCCCTCTCTACCACGAGAAACGTTCTGCGCAATGCAGGTCATCCCTGCATGAGAGGCAGGGGAGCAGAAAAGAAGCGCTGCTTAGGCCTTTTGGTTTAACGGATGTGTCAATTTTTCCAATATTGTTGCGCGAATGCCGCACCGCTGGCCCTTACAGGCCACGATCCCGTTTGATCATATCCCATGCGGCGTTGATGCGGGAAATTTTGGCCGAAGCTTCGGCAATTTCAGCAGGCGAGGCCTTGCGAGAGGCCATCACATCCGGGTGATATTGCCGCACCAGCACCTTCCAGCGGGCGCGAAGTTCCTCGTTGGAGAGGGAGGCATCCACGCCCATCACCACGTAGGCGTCTTCTTCCGCCATGGCGGGGCGGGACCGGCCCTGCTCTGCCCGTTCCCACGCGCCCCGGCTGAGGCCGAAAAGTGCATGCACGCGCTGCAGGAACTGGGTTTCTTCTTTGGTGAGCGGTTCATCAGCAGCCAGATCCGCGCGGGCAATGCCGAAGAGCACGCCCATCAGGTCTTCCAGCGGCTGCTTATCCTGCGCGTAGGCCGTGCCGAGTTCCCGGGCGAAGGATTCGTAGTCGTCCGTTCTCTGGCGGGCGAGGTCAAACAGGCGGCCAACTTCGCGCATGTTTTCATCCGGCACCCGGAAGCGCATTTTGAAGGCGTCGATTTCCCGACGGTTCACCGGCGCATCGCACTTGGCCAGCTTGGCGCAGAGAATAATGCTCGTCAGGCCGTAAAGCTGCTCTTTCTTGCCCAGAGCCGCTGCCAGCTTGGCGGCCATGAACGTCGCCGCGCCATTTGGATCGGGATTTGCACGGGCGGCCCAGCGGTCACTCCACCCCCCGGTAGGAGGCTGAAGCAGCGTGCCTTTATCTGCGGCATGCCCCAGTGCTGTGCCCAAAGCTGCGCCAACAGGTCCGCCCATGGCAAAACCTGCGACACCACCAAAAATCTTACCCCATATCGCCATGTTGCCTGCTTAGCATTGTCTGGGCTGCGGCCCAAATTGGACCCGCCTGTGCTCCGTCTGGTCAGCATAGCAGGCGGGGACAGGATGCGAGAAGATGAAGGCTGGGCAATTCAGCCGTGAGGCCTTTGAAGAGGCGGAAACAGACGCGGGGAACACCAAGGCAGGCTGGCGTAAATCCTGGTGCCAGATCAATCTGCAAAACTCTCAGGTTGCGGCGTCCGAGCCCTGAGCGGCGCTCTGTTTTTGCAACCACAGCAACGCCTGCACCCGCAGGAAAGAGGCCAGAGACTGAACGGGGCGGCGTTCCGTATCCAGTTGCGTGACCAGCACGGGGAGAGGCTGGTTGTGGTCGCGGGCCATGTCTTCCAGCACCTGCCAGAACTCGGGCTCCAGTGCCACGCTGGTATCATGACCGGAGAGAATCAGGCTGCGTTTGCGCAGATGAGCGCTCATGCGGGAATGCCTTCCAGACGGGCGACGGCCCAGCGGGCGGCCTCGACCACCACGCTGTCCGGGTCCTGTGTCAAACGATGGGCGTGCGGGCGTAATTCTGCGAGTCCGGAATTACCCATGGCGATCAGCACATTTCGCACAAAGCGATTGCGCCCGATGCGTTTAATGGGAGAGCCGGAAAATTTCTGACGGAAGGCGGCATCATCCAGCTGGCTCAGGCTGGCCAGATCCGGGGCCATCAGGTCAGGGCGGGGTTGCAGTTTGATCTGGCGTGATGCCTGCGCAAAGCGATTCCATGGGCAGACAGCCAGACAATCATCACACCCATAAATATGCGTACCAATGGCAGGGCGCAGGTCCAGAGGAATGGGGCCGGCATATTCAATGGTCAGATAGGAAATACAGCGCCGGGCATCCATGCTGTAGGGAGCCGGGAAGGCCTGTGTGGGGCAGGCCGTCAGGCAACGCGTGCAACTGCCGCACCCTCCGCCCGAAGGGGGCGAGGTGGGCAGAGCAAGCGTGGTGTAGATTTCTCCTAAAAACAGCCAGCTGCCATGACTGCGGGACACCAGATTGGTGTGCTTGCCCTGCCAGCCGAGTCCGGCCTGCTCTGCCAGCGGCTTTTCCGCAACCGGGGCAGTATCCACAAAGACTTTAACGCCGGGAGGCTGGGGACGCAGTTCTTCGGCGCGGTGCTGGTCGGGTGGGTTATGCTGGCTGGTCTGGCTATTCTGGCGTTGTGCAGCGGTAAGCGCCCGCGCCGCTTCCAGAGTGCCCTCCCGGACAACAAACTGCGCCAGATGCTTCAGCATGCCTTTGATCAGGTCATGATAATCGCGGTGGCGCGCGTAAACGGAAATATTGCCCCGGTCAGGCTGGCTGAGGGTGGCGAGCGGGTCGCCCTCCGGCGCGTAGGACACGCCGAGCGCAATCACAGTACGGGCTTCTGGCCAGAGTGTGGTGGGTTGGGTGCGCTGGTCGGCTCTGTCGGCCAGCCAGCCCATCTCGCCATGATAGCCGTTGGCTAGAAAGTCCGTCAGCCGTTCGCGCACCTCGGGGCCAAGATGGGCGGGGCAGAAGCCGATGGCGTCAAACCCCAATGCCAGAGCTTTTTCCCTGATCCGGGCCGCCAGTTTTTCTGCTCCGCTCAGGGAGGACATAGGGACTGCTTTCAGGGGACCGGAGGAATGGCGGGCTGGGGCATTTCATCTTCCGTCCAGTCTTCCGCGGCCCAGTTGGCGCGTAGCGTAGTGGCGAGTTCGTCCAGACGGCCTTCCACAATGGCTTCGCGAATCTGGCGCATCAGGCGCTGGTAGTAGGCAATATTGTGCCATGTCAGCAGCATCGGGCCGAGAATTTCGTTGGCCCGGAAGAGATGGTGCAAATAGGCGCGGCTGTGGCGGGAACAGGCCAGACAGTCGCAGTCAGGCGAAATGGGGCGGGCATCTGTTGCGTGGCGGGCGTTGCGCAGGTTGAGCGTGCCGCGTTCCGTATAGGCACGGGCGGTGCGTCCGGCCCGGGTAGGCATCACGCAGTCAAACATGTCCACGCCGCGCTGCACGCTGCCCAGCAGGTCATCCGGCGTGCCGACGCCCATCAGATAACGCGGGGCATTTTGCGGCATGACGGGCACCGTGGTGTCCAGCGTGGCGAACATCAGTTCCTGCCCTTCGCCCACAGCCAGACCGCCAATGGCGTAGCCTTCAAACCCGATATCCGTCAGAGCCTTGACGCTTTCCGCCCGCAGGTCCTGCTCTGTGCCACCCTGCACAATGCCAAACTGGCCATAGCCGGTGCGCTGCACAAAGGCCTCGCGGGAGCGGGCGGCCCACCGCATGGACATCCGCATGGAGGCGGCAATGGTTTCTGGCGGTGCGGGCAGAGCCGGGCATTCGTCAAAACACATAGTGATGGTGGCATCCAGCGCGTGCTGAATGTCGGTCGAGATTTCCGGTGTCAGCCGATGGTAAGAGCCATCAATGTGGGAACGGAAGGTGACGCCATCCTGATCCAGCTTGCGCAGTGCGCCGAGGGACATCACCTGAAACCCGCCGGAATCGGTCAGGATCGGGCCGGACCAGTCCATAAAGCGATGGAGGCCACCCAGCGCACGGATACGTTCCGCACCCGGCCGCAGCATGAGGTGATAGGTGTTGCCCAGCACAATGCCAGCGCCCGTGGAGCGCACGGCATCCATCGTCATGGCCTTGACGGTGCCGACGGTGCCCACCGGCATAAAGGTGGGGGTGGCGACGGGGCCGTGGGCGGTGTGTAGCGTCCCCGCGCGGGCAGCGCCGTCCGTGCTTTCACAGGTCCAGTGGAAACGGCTCATGCGGACTCTCCGGTGCGGTGGGCCTCAATAGGGTTGGCACAGCGCAGCAGGCAGGCGTCCCCGTAGGAATAAAAACGGTAACCCGTCTGGATGGCATGGGCGTAGGCCGCACGCATCCGCTCTTCTCCCGCAAAGGCGCAGACCAGCATGAACAGGGTCGAGCGCGGCAGGTGGAAGTTGGTCATCAGCATATCGACAGCGCGGAAGCGGTAGCCGGGCCGGATGAAAATGGAGGTGACATCATCAAACGGATGCACAATGCCGTTTTCATCCGCAGCACTTTCCAGCAGGCGTAGACTGGTGGTGCCGACGGCAATAATGCGGCCTCCGGCCTTGCGCACGGCATTGATGCGGTCTGCCGTCTCTGGCGTGATGATGCCGCGTTCGGCATGCATGTGGTGTTTGGAAATATCATTTTCACGCACGGGCAGGAAGGTGCCTGCGCCGACATGCAGCGTCAGCGTGCAGCGTTCCGCGCCGGTGGCGTCTACAGCGTCCAGCAGCGACGGCGTAAAATGCAGCCCTGCGGTGGGAGCCGCGACAGCCCCTTTATGCTCGGCAAAAATGGTCGCGTAATCCTTCGCGTCCTGCGTGGTGGGGCCGTGCGGGCGATGGATATACGGGGGCAACGCCAGTGCGCCGACGTCCTGCAGGAACGTATCAAACGCAGAGCCTTCGGCGGAAAAACGCAGCACTGCGCCGCCGCCTTCTTCCCGCGCCAGAACGGTGGCGGTGTGGGCGCTGCCGGTAAAGGTCAGGGTATCCCCCACCTTCAGGCGGCGGGCATTGCGCACCAGCACATGCCATGAGGTATCGGGCAGAATCCGGTCCAGCGTAATCCCGATATGCGCTTCACCGCGCAGGCCATGCAGCTGGGCGCGGATGACGGCGGTATCGTTCGCTACCAGCAGATCGCCCGCTTGCAGCAGGCTGGGCAGATCGCTCACATGGCGGTCCATAAAGGGGCCGTGTGGGGGGACATCCAGCAGACGCGCGGCTTCACGCGGTCGGGCCGGTTCCTGCGCAATCAGGGTTTCGGGCAGGTGGAAATCAAAATCTTCGGTGCGGTCGCTCATGTTGAAACGGGTTTACGCAATAGGGTGCAGCGACGCCAGAGGGGAGTAGCGTCTGGATGGGGCGGAAGGCCGGATAACGCACGTTTTTTCAGGGTGAGGGTGCGTTGGAGTGGTGTCTGGCCGGACGCTTACTGTCCTCCGAAACGGCCAGACATGGGTGCCGCGTTCTCTCGCGGGGTTGAAGAAGGCGCTCTGCGGGGCCAGATTTCGCTTTGCAAACAAACCCATATGGAGACCCACTATGTCTTATGCCCTGCTGGATGCTGCCCGTGTTGCCAAAGCGGCCAAGGTTTCTCTGGATGTTCTGAAGACAAACCCGGAAACCACGGAAGCCCACCAGCGTAAAGTGATCATGATTGAACGGATTGAAGCGCTGGCCGCTGCGGCTGCGGATTCTGACGCAGGCAAGGCTGTCACGCTGACATCTGAAGAATTCTGGCTGATCAGCCGCAACTGGTAAGAAAGGCGCACCCATGGCTTTTGTTCTGACAAGCCCCGCTTTTACGGACGGGGCCACTCTGCCGCAGGCTCAGGTTTATAACGGCATGGGGCAGACGGGGCAGAATTTGTCCCCGGCTCTGGAGTGGAAAAATGCTCCTGAGGGCACCAAAAGCTTTGTGGTGACGACGTATGACCCTGATGCCCCCACCGGGTCCGGCTGGTGGCATTGGGTTGTCGCCAATATTCCCGCCAGTGTGACGGTGCTGCCCGAAGGGGCCGGGTCTGGGAAAGGCGGCTTGCCGGAAGGAGCCGTGCAGGTGCGCACCGATTTTGGCGCTCCCGGCTATGGCGGGGCTGCCCCCCCTCCGGGTCCGGCGCATCGCTATATTTTTAGCGTTTATGCGCTGGATGTGCCCAAACTGGATATTGCTCCTGACGCCAGCCCGGCCATGGTGGGTTTTATGGTGCACCACCACAAACTGGCCTCTGCCAGTCTGACGGCTCTTTACAGCGGCAAGAAACCCTGACGCCTGCGCGTGATGGCTTAGCGTTCTGTTACGGCATAAAAAACCGGCTGTGCCTGCTTTTGCAGAGGCACAGCCGGTTTTTTGTTTGATGGAAACTTATGACCAGCAGCCACATAAAATGCCGGAATCTTAAAGGCGGTCAGGCCGTTAAGGCGTCCATGAGCGGCGGCAGATACTGGTCCAGTTTGACCCGTAGCGGCATGAGGTAAGCACATCCCTGATCCTGCGAGAGCTGGCGCAGCACGGACTGGGCAAACTGGATGTTGGCGTCCAGCGTTGGCTCAAAATCCTTGGGGAAGACCACATGGTTGGTGGTTTCCCAGTATGAGCGGGAGCGCGGACCGATAACTGGGGAAAGTCCCCAGAAAACCTGCTCATCCTGCAACCATTCGCGGCAGAGGTCGAACAGCTTCAGGTCAAACACAGGCTGGGTGAAAAACCCTTCGGCTCCTGCGTCTTTCTTGCGGGCAATATCTTCCAGTTCCCGCCAGGGGGCGCGGCGATACGGGTCGAAGGCCGCGTAGATGCGCAGATGCGGCGCTTCCTTCCGGTAGCGACGGATAATGCTTTCCGTGCTGTTGGGATAGGTGCGGTGGGCAAGGTCAGCCGGAGGGTCACCATGCACCACCAGCACTTCCTTCAGCCCCGGCAGGGTGCTGCCGGGGAGGGGAGCGCCGGGGGCGATATCAATGGCCCGCACGTGCGGAACAACTGTGCCAAACTGCGGCATGGTCAGAGCCGCAGCGTCCCAGCTCCGCAGCGGGAAACGCATCAGATCCGGGATATTCAGCGTGTCTGCTGCCGGGAATAGTGTTTTGACACTGGTGACGTCCTGCGCGAGCGCGTCCTCGCTGCGCGGGATCAGTTCAACGGAAAGGCGGGACAGACTCATTCGGATTTCCCCGTTACCAGCAGGCGGGCGGCCATCAGGGTGTTTTTCAGCAGGCAGGCAATGGTCATGGGACCAACACCGCCCGGAACAGGTGTGATGCGACCAGCGACTTTCACGGCTTCATCAAACACTACATCGCCAACCAGACGGGTTTTGCCGGTCTCGGTGGTGACGCGCGTAATACCAACGTCAATCACGGTGGCACCGGGTTTGATCCAGTTACCATGCACCAGTTCCCGGCAGCCGGTAGCGACCACCAGAATATCACCCTGACGGGCCAGAGCCGCCGTATCCCGCGTGTGGATATGTGCGATAGAGACGGTACAGCCTTCTGCCAGCAGCAGCAGAGCAAGCGGTTTGCCCACCAGATTGGAGCAGCCAATCACTACCGCGTGCTTGCCGCGCATATCGCCCAGCTGGTCCCGCAGCAGCAGCAGGCAGCCCAGAGGTGTGCAGGGGATCAGGCTCGGCAGGCCAATGGCCAGACGTCCGGCATTGATTTCCCCCAGACCGTCCACATCCTTTTCCGGCTGAATGGCATTGGTCACCCGGCGCGCGTCCAGCCCGTTCGGCAGGGGGAGCTGCACCAGAATACCGTGAATTTCCGGATCATGGTTAAGCCGCTCAATCAGTGCGAGCAGTTCTTCTTCCGATGTGGTTTCCGGCAGCATGTGCATGAAGGAGCGCATACCGGCGTGGTGTGTCTGAATGGCTTTGTTGCGCACATAGACTTCACTCGCCGGGTCATTGCCCACCAGAATAACGGCCAGACCGGGGGTGACGCCATGCTCATCATGAAACGTGCGCACATCTTCGCGGATCTGCTGCCGGAGGGTGGCGGCAAAGCCTTTGCCGTCGATGAGGGACGCCTGATGGTCAGACGGAAGGGAGGGGGATGTGCTCATCGTCACTGCTGCGGTCAATCCGGAAAAAGGCGGTTGGAAGACCTGTCTGCCATACGCAAAAAAACGGGCGCCGACAATGGCAGGGCCTGCATGGAGGGCGTGCGGAAGAGGCGGAAAGCTGCCGAATATGAACAGGGTGAATGACGGAGAGGCCGGGAGAGAACCAGCGTGTGAGGCTGTGCGTCAGGGCTGACCCGGCTCATCCTTCTTGTAAGGCGAGAAAGCGCTCAGGGCTTCTGCTTCTGCCCGTATGGCTGGGCGTTCTTCCGCCAGAAAAGCGGACACGGCAGAACGGAGTGACGTATTTTCCAGCCAGTGGGCGGAATGGGTCAGGCTGGGCACATAGCCCCGCTGAATTTTATGTTCACCCTGTGCCCCGGCCTCTACGCGCTTCAGACCGTGGGCAATGGCAAAATCAATCGCCCGGTAATAGCACAGCTCAAAATGCAGGAACGGCCAGTCCCCTGTGCAGCCCCAGTTGCGGCCATAGAGTGTATCGCCCCCGAGCAGATTAAGAGCGGCTGCGACGGGCGTGTCGCCGTGCCGGGCCATCATCAGCACAACCTTGTCGCCCAGCCGTTCGGAGAGCAGGGGGAAGAAGGCTGGTGTGAGGTAGGCGCTGCCCCATTTGCGGTCTACCGTGTTGCGGTAGAACGTATAGAAGGCCTGCCAGTCTGCCGGGGTAATCTCATCGCCACGGAGGGTATGGAAGGTCAGTCCGGCGGCGTTGGCGTCGCGCCGTTCGCGCTTCAGTACCTTGCGTTTGCGGGAGGCGAGGGTGGCCAGAAAATCGTCAAAGCTGCTGTAGCCGTGATTATGCCAGTGATACTGCACCCCAAGGCGGGGCAACCAGCCGTGCTGGCTGAGCAGGTCGCTTTCCTGTTCCTGACAAAAGGTAACATGCGCAGAGGAAAGGCCTGTTTCTCCGCAAATCTGGCGCAGGGCATCCGCTAAAACGGCGGCTGTTTCTGGCGGAGCAGAAGGAGCGCACAGCAGGCGCGGGCCGGGGGCTGGTGTGAAGGGGACAGCCACCTGCAATTTTGGGTAATACTGGCCGCCTGCGGCTTCAAACGCACGGGCCCAGCCCTGGTCGAACACATATTCGCCCCAGGAATGGCCTTTCAGATAGGCCGGGCAGACGGCGGCCAGAGTGCCGTCCGGGGCGTGCAGGGTGACATGCCGGGGCAGCCAGCCGGTGCGCTGGCAGACAGAACCACTGTCCTCCAGCGCAGAGAGAAAGGCGTAGCTGACAAACGGATTGTCAGCCCCCGCGCAGGAATCCCACGCGGTGGCATCTATGGCATGAAGGCCGTCATGCAGAGAGACAGACCAGTCAGACATGACGGTGCCTCTTCATTCACCCGATTTCAAACAGGCCTTCAACTTCAACCGGGGCATCCAGCGGCAGGGAGGGCACGCCCACGGTGGAGCGGGCATGGCGACCGGCATCCCCGAACACTTCAACCGCCAGATCGGACGCGCCGTTCATGACGGAAGCGTGTGCCGTGAAGTCCGGCGTGCAGGCAATAAAGCCACCCAGACGCACGACGCGCTTCACGCGGCTGAGGTCACCGACAGCGGCTTTTACCTGTGCGATCACGTTGATCATGCTGTAGCGCGCTGCTTCCACGGCGGTATCCACAGCAACAGCGCCACCGAGCTTGCCAGTTGCAAACAGCTTGCCATTAGCCAGCGGAAGCTGACCGGAGACAACAAGCAGATTGCCGGTCTGCACGCAGGCCACATAGTTGGCTACAGGGGCTGCCGGTGTGGGCAGGGTGATGCCGAGGTCTTTCAGGCGGGCTTCAGGCGTGGTGCTCATGAGATGCGAGTCCTTAATTCAAAGGGTTCTGGCAGGCCCGGGCTAGCTGACCAGCCGCAGGCTGCCACGTTTGCGGGGAGCAGGGTCGCTCTCCTGCGCGGGGAAATCAAGCGGCAGAAGCGGGTCCGGGTCCATCTGGCTGTCCTGATGCGGGCCATCGGGCAGCTTTTTATCCAGATACGCATCAGACAAGGCGCGGAATGTGTAGTCCAGCATGGAGGTGGCGTAAGAGGCCACAGGGTCTCCCTCCACCGTGCCGGACGGGCCGAAGCAGGAATAGGCAAAGCTGCTAACATACGCTTCCAGCGGCGCGCCATATTGCAGACCGATACTGACAGCTTCCCCAAAGCTTTCCATCAGGCCTTTGACCATGGAGCTTTCCCGGGTGGGGTTCAGCGCCAGTTCACCCAATGTGCCGTCTTCATACTCACCTGTGCGCAGGAACAGCCGGTGGCCGCCAATGCTGGTTTTCTGGGTAAAGCCGCCGTGCCGCGGGGGCAGGGCGCGGCGCATGCCACGCTCCAGCTTGCGGACCAGCGTTTGCGCAGTCGGGTCAGGCCGGGCGGGCATCCGGTCAATAAAGCCGGTCAGAGCGCGATACATGGCCATATGGGCGTTCGGGCCGGGGAGCGGCAGCACCGGTTCACCAGCCAGTGCGCCGGCGAGGGCTGTTTCTGTCGTAAAGCCGCGGGCGTCCAGTCGGTTGCGCGTACTGGGGGACAGTCGGCCATCGGGTCGGAGCAGGGAGAAGACCGGGGCCATCCCGCAGGCTTCCACACCCAGAAGTCCATCTACCGCGCTGCATGTAGAAAAGCCGGTTTCCACCGTAGCCAGAGGCGTCTCGGTTGCCACGGCGGCTTCCCGCCACACGGCCCGCAGTGTCTCGCTCAGGCCAGGCAGTACAGTGCGTACGGGCGGCAGCGGCAGGGACTCGGGCCCTGTTCCGGAATGGGCGGTCAGGGTCGCCAGTGTGGCAATGGCGCAGGCGGCGGCGCGGCCATCTTCACTGTCATAATCCAGACCGACTCCAGCCAGACAGGCATCGAGGTTGGTGAGCATAATGTCACCGGCGATGACGGGCGGGGCGGGCTGTTCATCACTGTCTTTTGCAGCCGGTTTGACCGGGGCTTCCGCTTCCGGGGCCGGCGCAAACAGGTCGGGCAGTGGCAGTTCACCATTCCGCTGGTCTGCCGTGGTGCGGGCCGCACTGCGCAGAACAGAGGAGAGCAGGCGGATAGCAGCCACAAAGGTCTCAGCCGCAAAGCCCTCGCCGGGAGAGATAAAGGCGGCCAGATTCACCAGAAAGCCGGGGGGGCGATCAAACTCGCAGGACCAGACGGGTTCCGTGGGGGCAGCCTGCCGCAACAGCAGCAGCCACACCAGAGAGCGGGCCGTTGCATCATCCTGCGTCAGCGTATCCACCCAGCGGGAAGCAACGGTTGCAAGGTCCACGGCATGTGTGCCGGGCACAAGCTGGGCCAGAGCGGAAGCTGCGTCTGCATCCCACTCAGCGGGCAGTGTCACGGAGCGAAGGGGCGCATCCGGGTCAGCTGCGGCCTGTAGCGTGCTCATAAGCACGCCGTTCCAATGGCGTCTGGCTCTTGTCATGGGAGGGAGTTTACGCGTGTCCCAAACCCCGGTGGAACCCGTGCCAAGCGCCATTTGCGGTATACAATGCCCGGTATAACGAGGATATGGGGGATAACTTTTCACACGCCCGGTTTTGCTGGCACTCCGGCAGATCTGATCGAGTGGAGTTGATCGATTATCCCCCAAAAAACATGGACCAGCGGGGCTGTGGAGTCTTATCCTCAGACCCATGGCAAACTTCGGAACATGGCTGCATACCCGTCGCAAAGGTCGCCTGATTGGCAAGGATGATGACGGTCGATGCTATTACGAATCCACAGGAGCCACCCGGCGTGGCGGCGGCGTGGACCGGCCCGAACGCTGGGTGATTTATCTGAAGGGGGAAGACCCTTCCGCCGTGCCGCCGGAATGGTGGGGCTGGCTGCATCATACGCTGGATGCGCCGATCCCGCAGGAGGAGCGCAAGCCCTGGCAGTTGCCGCATCAGCCCAACATGACCGGCACCGCGCAGGCCTACCGGCCAGCGGGCAGCCCCTATAAAACCGGCCAGCATCCTCCCGCGACAGGAGATTACGAGTCCTGGTCTCCTGAGGCGTGATCTGAAACGCATTCCCTGCTAAGGTGCGTGTCCAGACAGGGAGTAGACAGGACGCATGGCTTCAGTAACGGCAGTAAAACCCCGGCGCACTTCTATGGAATTGCTGACCGGCGTTCTTGTTCTCGGCCTGCTCGGGCTGATGCTCGTTGCCGCTGTGGTAGGGGAAGGCCGCAAGACCGACACCACCGGATACCGGCTGCATGCCGGTTTTTCCCATATTGACGGACTGGGCGTTGGCTCGGACGTGCGGCTCGCCGGTGTGACCGTAGGGCAGGTGGTTTCCGCGCGCTTAAACCCGCAGACCTTCAAGGCAGAAGTCACCTTTACCGTGCGGCCAGATATCAAGCTGCCGACGGACAGTGCTGCCATCATCACCAGTGACAGCCTTCTGGGCGGCAAATACATCGCCCTCTCTCCCGGTGGCGACGACCACATGATGGCGGCTGATGCGACTATCAGCGAGACGCAGGGCGCTATCAGTCTGGAACAGCTCCTCAGCAAATTCATCTTCTCGGTGACCGATACGCTGACCCGCGCGAACAAAGATGCCGCCGGGAGCAAAGCGCCCGCTGCCGGGGATGCAGGCAAGGCCGATCTTCCATGAGCCGTTCTGATCTGACGCTGACTGCCTGAAGAGGACGACCCCGCATGGAAAGCCCCAAACTCTGGCTGCAGGATGATGGGCAGCCTCTTTCCTGTCAGGAAAAATTGCGTGTGCTTGATGAAAACTGGCAGGAAGTGCAGGAGATTCTACAGGATGCGTTTGAGGATGCCGTGTTGATGGGTGTGAGTGAGCAGGGGATGCGTGCGCATCTGACCGACCTTGTCGCCTCTCTTCAGTCTCCGCATCAGGGAAACAAAGCATGAGCATGAAGCATTTTTCCCGTCTGGCCCTTCTGGGCGGCATGATGGTTGCGGCGGGTGGCAGTTGGGTCGTTGCAACGCCTCATGCGCAGGCCGTGGGCACACCTCTGGCTCCCCCCGCCGTCTATGGGCAGGGTGTATGGCAGGGCAAGGGAACCGCGGTGGTGCGGGTGCTCGACCGGCTGGACGCGCATGTAGAGATGATTTCGGTCCCGACGGGAACCACAGCGCACTACAAGAGTTTGGATATTAGCGCGGGCCGGTGTCTGGAACGGCCTAAGACACTCTCCCCCGATGCGGCCGGGTGGCTGGAGTTGCATGACACGCATCCTGATGGGGCAACCTTCAAGGGCTGGATGCTGGCCGCAGAGCCGGGTCTGGGTGTGTTTGAAAGCGCTGTGTATGACGTGCGGATGGTGCGGTGTGAGGGGGCGGATGTTGCCCCCATGACGCCTCCGCTTCCAACGCCCGCTGTGCCCGTGCTCACGCCGTCTGCGGGGGACCAGTCTGCACCCACGGGTGATGGGGCTGGCAACGGCGGGAGCCATGCACCGTCTGGTTCTGGCACGCCACCTGCGGGAGATGCTCCTCCCGCATCTCCTGAATTCGGCGGGGAATATTAAGCCGGACGGGCCTGACCGTTCATAACGGTGCGGTCTGTCTTGCTTTTCAGGGGAGTTGTCGGGCCGGACAGGCTCAGGCATCGTTTCATGAAGCAATCGGGCGTCAGCACAGGGGCTGGCTGATCCGATCTGTGGCAAAACAAGACGAGGTGTACGTGATCGGTTCTTCTTCCAGTCAGGAATTTCGCTTTCAGGTTCCCTCTCTGGATCAGGCGGCGTTCCTCCTAGATTTTGACGGCACTCTGGTTGATATCGCCCCCACGCCAGACGCTGTGGTGGTGCCGGAAGGGCTGCCGGAAACTCTGCGCCGCCTGCGTGCGGCCTGTGGGGATGCGCTGGCCATTGTGTCTGGCCGGTCGATTGATCAGATTGATCATTTTCTGGGGGATATCCCGTTTGCCGTGGCCGGTGAGCATGGCATTGCCGTAAGGCATCGCCCCGGAGGCCCGATTGAGCGGGCAGCACTTCCGTCAGTTCCGCAATCATGGTTTGCCGAAGCGCGGGATCTTATTGCCGCCTGGCCCGGTGCACGGCTGGAGCATAAGCCGGGTGGGTTCGTTCTGCATTATCGTGCTGTGCCGGAAGCCGGAGCAGCCCTGCGTGAGGCGGCTGAAAACTGGGTGAAGGGCACCAATGGCACCTTTGAAGTCCAGACGGCAAAAATGGCGTGGGAAGTCCGGCCTGCAGGTGTCGATAAAGGCTATGCCGTCAGCATGCTGATGAAATCTCTCCCCTTTGCTGGCCGGAAGCCAGTTTTTGTGGGCGACGATGTGACGGATGAAGACGGCATGGCCGCAGCAAAGCGTCTTGGCGGTGTTGGTCTGCGTATTCCCATTGATTTTCCAAACCCGACGGCATTTCGTGCGTGGCTTGCTTCTCTGGTTGAAGGGAAGGATTAAGCTATGGGGCGTCTGGTTGTTGTTTCCAATCGTGTTCCTGCGCCGCGGGACCGATTGCAGCCCGCTGGCGGGTTGGCCGTTGCCCTGCGTGCGGCGTTAAAAGAAGGCAGTTGCCTGTGGTTCGGCTGGTCCGGCCAGCAGGTTTCTGAAAAAGAGGGACATGACCCGGAAGTCAGTCTCGATAAGGTGGAGAACGTCATCTACGCTACGATCGACCTGACACATTCGGAATATGACGGGTTTTACCAGAAATATTCCAACGGCATCTTATGGCCGCTCTGCCATTACCGCGCTGGCCTTATGGATTATGACCGGAAAGATCAGGTTATTTACCAGAACGTCAATGAGCTGTTTGCCCGCAAATTGCTGCCGCTTTTGCAGCCGGGTGATCAGATCTGGATTCATGACTATCATCTGTTCCCGCTGGGGCAGGCGCTGCGTGATCTGGGTGTGACAGCCCCCATCGGGTTCTTCCTGCATATTCCGTTCCCGCCATGGAGCCTGATGCGGGCTTTACCGGAAGCTGATGCTCTGCTGCGCGCCATGCAGGCGTACGATGTGATCGGTCTGCAGACGGAGGACGATGCCCGGAACATGAATGACGGGTTCTCCATCGTCGGCGTTAAGGCCAAGGCTGAGGTCTTCCCCATCGGGATTGATCCGGACAGTTTTGCCAAACAGGCTGAAGACGGGTTGAGCAATCCGGACGTACAGCGCCTGAAGGAAAGTCTGCACGGTAAACCATTCATTATTGGGGTGGACCGGCTGGATTATTCCAAAGGCCTGCCGGAGCGCTTCAAAGGGTATGAAATCTTTCTGGAGCGTTACCCTGAGCATAGGGGGAAGGTCGTCTATCTTCAGGTAACACCCGTCTCCCGCGGGAATGTGCCGGAGTATCGCGCCCTGCGGCGGGAGCTGGATGAAGCTGCCGGACGTATTAATGGCACCTATGGTGACTTTGACTGGACGCCCATCCGGTATCTGACGCATCCTGTGCCACGTGCCCTGCTGGCCAGTTTCTACCGACTGGCAGATGCAGCGCTTGTTACCCCTTTGCGGGATGGTATGAATCTGGTCGCCAAGGAATATGTGGCGGCACAGGATAAGGCGAACCCCGGTGTGTTGATTCTCTCGCATTTTGCAGGGGCCGCGCCGGACATGGAGGCAGCTCTGATGGTTAATCCGCATGATGCAGATGATATTGCGGATGCCCTGCACAAAGCTCTGACCATGCCTGATGGGGAGCGGCGTGCGCGGTGGGATCATCTGGAGCCGGACGTCTGGCGCGTTACGGCGGTGACGTGGGCGCGTGATTTCATTCAGGCTCTTGGGAAGGCGCGTTTAGCGTGAGATCAGCATTTTCTACCAGAAAAATGGGTCTCTTTCTGGCGTTGGCTGGCGCTTTGGCGCTGGGTGTTGTGTGGTGGGTGGAACATGTTCTGCACATCATGCCCTGTGAGTTGTGTCTGGTTGAGCGCTGGCCCTGGCGCATTCTGATCGTTATTGGCGTGATTGATGTTCTGCTGCCCGGTGCCGCAGGGGAACCTGTGCTGTGGCTCTGTGTGCCGACTCTGCTGGCTTCTGTTGGTCTGGCGTTTTGCCATGCCGGGGTGGAGTGGGGCTGGTGGCCCAGCCCGTTGCCGGGGTGCCATGCTCCTCATATTACCGGCACCACCATGGCGGAGCGGCTGGCTTCCATGCCGCTTCTGCCTTCCAAACCATGTGACGCCCCGACTTATTTGATTCCGGATCTCCCCTTGTCCATGTCTGTCATGGGCGGGCTGTATGCGGCGGCTGTGCTGGGCGTGTTTGCTATCTGGCGCTATCGGCTTAGCCGGACTGCCCGTAGAATATTTTACTAAAAGAGAAAAAAGCTGGAAGCCGCCTGTACATAACATGCAGGCGGCTTCCAGCGTGTACCGTTCAGGGTATTCTGTTCCCTGTCGTCATCCTGTGCTAATATTTCCGTAAGCAATGCGGCTTTGTTGGCCCGTTTCGTCTAGATATATAGCCACACTCAAATAGGCAGCCCTGGGAAATTTCAATGACGGCATACGATAAGAATAAGAAGCTAGACTGGAGTGTATTTGATTGTGTCTGGTACAAAGAGAAATACAAAGATGTCCTGAGCTTCTTACAGATTGAGACTGATGAGGCTGTTCAGGAATTTTATAAAAATGACGGTGCCAGCCTTAAGCACTCTCCCAATCCCTATTTTGATGAAGACTGGTATCTGAGCAAATATCCTGCCGTTGCTGAGCAGATCAGCCGGGGGGAGTTTCGGTCTGGGTTTGAGCATTATTGCCAGAAAGGCTTTGCGTCTCATAATCCCCACTGGCTGTTTGACGAAGAGTTTTATCTCAAGCGTCACCCCGATATTTCTGATGTCAGTCTTGCCGAGCAGGGGTTCAGAAACGGGTATGACCATTACCTGAATATTGGGGATTTCCAGTATAGCAGCGGGTCATGGTTTTTTGACCCCAATGCCTATCTGAAAGGCGGCCAGGCCACCACAACCGAATTGGGACCGTATTCTCAGTGTGTGCGGGCGACGGTACCTGTTGCTGGCTATGGCCATAGACTGTCCTGGTATTTTGACCCGGAATGGTATCTGGAAACTTATCCGGAAGTGCGTAAGGAGCTGGATGCCAAAGAGTGGACATCTGCCCTGCATCATTATCTGGCTAATAAAACACCAACATTGTTCAATCCTAATCCGTATTTTTCAGAAGAATTTTACGGCAGTGTGAATAACGATGTGTCCGGTGCGGTCGAAAGCAAACACTTCCGCAATTTCTTCGAGCATTTCCTGAAATATGGCGTGCATGAACTGCGTAAGCCGCTCTCCACGGTAGATCTGGAAGGCTATTTCCGGAACCCGGCCGTGCAGCAGGAAGTTAGCCGGGGGGATTATCCGGATGCCTTTGCCCATTACATCGCGCATGGCGGCAAGGTCGAGGATGACGCAGCTTTCCAGAAGGAAAGCGAGCACGTCTCCAAGAAAATCTATCACGAAATGTGCCGGATCCGGATGCCGCTGCTGCTAAATCAGGAGCTGGACTTTACGTACGAATATCCTGATTTTACCGTTATTATTATTGCGCATAACCATTTTGCCATGACGCTGAGCGCCTTGGCGTCTCTGCGGGCCAATTATAATGGCCCGATGCAGGTTATTGTGGTGGATTCCGGCTCAACAGACGGGATGCGTACTATTGAGCAGCATGTGCGTGGGCTGGAAGTTATCCGCTTTCCGGGGAATATCGGGTTCCTGCTTGGCTGTAATGCAGCGCTTGAGAAAGTCCGCGGTCCTTTCACGCTGTATCTGAATAATGATCTCGAGCTGATGCCCGGCGCTATGGGCAACGCGCTGGCGCGCCTGCGGAGTGAGCCCCAGACCGGGGCAGTCGGGGCCAAGCTGGTGCGGACCAACGGCATGTTGCAGGAAGCCGGAAGCATTGTCTGGCGGGATGGCTCCGTGTGCGGTTATCTGCGCGACAAGCGTCCGGATGTGCCCGAGGCTAATTTTGTCCGCTCGGTTGATTTCTGCTCCGGTGCGTTCCTGCTGGTCCGGTCCGATTTGCTGAAAAAGCTGGGAGGGTTCGATACGGATTATGCCCCGGCATACTTTGAGGAAACGGATCTGTGTATCCGGATTCATGAAGCCGGATTTGATGTGGTGTATGACCCCTCCATTGTGGTCATTCACTATGAATATGGCACCTCCGGTTTTATCAGCGGTGCATCCATGATTGCGCGTAATCAGGAAATCTTCCGCAAAAAGCACGGGGCGTATCTGCGGCAGAAAAACCTGTTCCATGAGCGTCTGCTGGTGCGGGCGCGCTCGTCCGCCACGCGGCAGAAGCGGATTCTGTTCATTGAAGATCGCCTGCCGTATCGCTTCCTTGGGTCAGGGTTTACGCGGTCCAATGATGTCATCCGGAGCATGATTGATCTGGGATATCATGTCACGGTGTATCCGGTTTA
The DNA here is from genome assembly GCF_018811985.1 of Acetobacter sp. P5B1. Lineage (NCBI taxonomy): Bacteria > Pseudomonadati > Pseudomonadota > Alphaproteobacteria > Acetobacterales > Acetobacteraceae > Acetobacter > Acetobacter sp. P5B1. Next base: position 61,079 of record NZ_JACRVS010000012.1, read on the forward strand.
CCGGCCGACTGAACCGATGGAAGAGATTTGCAGCTCCTTCCCGGATCGTGCGGAAGTCATCTGGGATCGGGAATTGCCGGAACTGGAAGACTTCATCAAATCCCGTGCTGGCTATTACGATCTTGTCTGGATTGCCCGCACCCATAATGCGGACCGTCTGGCGCCAGTACTGATGCAGTGTGCGGACGCCATTTCGTCCCGTGCGGTGATTATTGACACCGAGGCCGTGGCCGCCCCGCGTGAGCATCAGAAGCGTGTTCTGCGGAATGAGGGGGATCCTGAACAATCCGTTGAAGAGATGCTCACGCATGAATTCCGCCACCTGTTCATGGCGGAGAAAATTGTTGCCGTGAACAAAAAGGATGCAGAAATCCTCAAGGAGAATGGCTTCCCGAACGTCGGTGTTCTGGGGCATATGCAAAAGGCGCTTCCGCATTCTCCGGGATGGGATGCGCGACGTGATATCCTATTCCTTGGCGCAATGCATGACATTGATTCTCCCAATGTCGACTCTCTGGCCTGGTTTAGTAGTCAGGTTCTGCCGCTTCTGGATGGACGGCTGCCTGATGATGTAAAATTCACGGTTTGTGGTTACATCAATCCAAAGGTTGATCTTAAGCCGCTGACGAAAAATCCCCGTGTCAATCTTCTGGGGCGCGTGCCAGATGTTGGCCCTGTTTATGACAGGCACCGGATTTTTGTGGCGCCGACGCGCTTTGCGGCGGGTATTCCGTATAAAATTCATGAAGCCGCAGCACATGGTCTTCCCATTGTAGCGTCGTCCATTCTGTGTGAGCAGGTTGGCTGGACGCCGGGTGAAGATATGCTGAGTGTGAGCACAACAGACCCGCAGGCGTTTGCGGATGCCATTGTGCGGCTTTATGAAGATAAGGTACTCTGGGAAAGCATACGTGAGCATGAACTTGCCCGCGTGCGGGATGATCATTCGCACCAGAAATATCTGGAACAGCTCAAGGCTCTTCTCAGTTTCTGATAAAATCCTGTTTGTGTTGCGAGACTAAAAACAGGCGAGGGTTTGTGGGGTGTCTTGGTATGGCATCCCACAAAACCCGCAGCTGCTCTGGGTAGAGATTTCTCAGAAGAAAAAAATCGTTATTATTTGCTAAAGTTCAGTGCTTCTGAGGGGCAGGTATAATTTTCTGTGTCAGCTCAAACAGGCGAGCACAGGCTTTGGGGCCGAGTGTGCTGACCTCATCATAAGAAAGCCAGCGGGCCTCAAGGGCGTCGTCTGCGGCGTGGGGTTCAGTAGGATGTGGGGTGTTTTCCTCACACAAAACCGCAACAATCACATAATGAAAGGCCAGCGTTCCATCTGGTGTGTGATGGAGGCTGTCAAAAACATCAACGGTTTGAAGTGCTTGTGCAGTCAGGCCGGTTTCTTCCCGTAATTCACGCTCGGCTGCCTGAAACAGTGTTTCTCCAGCCTCAACGCGCCCACCGGGGAAACCCCACAGGCCGGCATCCGGCGCATTGGCCCGGCGTACCAGCAAAACATTCTGGCCGTGCCGGACAAGAGCCAGAACGCCGACACGTGGCATGAAGGACGGAGTTGCAGTAGTCATAACCAGAAAATGCAGAAACTTTCCCGCAATGGTCAAGTGTTGCGCGGATTTTACGCGGCAGAACGGGTGCATCCCTGTAGGAACATGCCCGCTTTTCGCAGGTTGAATGCAACACATGGGACGCGGAGCGTTTAAGCTACGTGAACTCTGTCCGGCTGGTTCTGTAACGGGACTGGCGAGGCAGGACAGTTATCTTTGACGTTTCAGGAGTCTGATCATGACGGCAGAAACCCTTACCATTCCGGGGCTGGCCAAGCCCGCATCCCGCATTGCTCTGGGGACATGGGCAATTGGGGGCTCTATGTGGGGTGGCCCGGATGATGTGAATGCCGCCAAAACCATTGAGAAGGCGCTGGATCTGGGCATCAACGTCATTGATACAGCGCCTGTGTATGGGTTGGGGCATTCGGAAGAGGTGATTGGCCGCGCGCTGGAAGGCAAGCGGGATAAGGTCATTCTGGCGACCAAAGTCGCGCTGAACTGGCAGGATGGCAACGTGTTCCGCGATAGCCGGCCGGCCCGCATTGCGCAGGAAATTGAAGACTCTCTGCGTCGCCTGCGCACGGATCATATCGACCTGTATCAGGTGCACTGGCCGGACCCTAAAACCCCGATGGAAGAAACCGCCCGTGCGCTGGAAAAACTGGTGAAGGACGGCAAGGTGCGGGCGCTGGGCGTGAGCAACTTCTCGCCTGCCCAGATGGATGAGTTCCGTAAATTTGCACCGCTGGCCACTATTCAGCCGCCCTATAATCTGTTTGAGCGCGAGATTGAACAGGACGTTCTGCCTTACGCCATCAAGAACAATCTGGTTGTGCTGGCCTACGGGCCGCTGTGCCGCGGATTGCTGTCTGGTCGTATGACGGCGGACCGTAAATTTGAAGGCGATGATCTGCGCAAGAGCGACCCCAAATTCCAGCAGCCGCGCTTTGGCCAGTATCTGAAGGCCGTGGAAGAACTGAAGGCCATTGCAGAAAAGCATGGCAAGAGCATGCTGGCTCTCGCCATTCGCTGGGTGCTGGACCGTGGGCCGACCATTGCACTGTGGGGGGCCAGAAAGCCGGAGCAGATCAGCGGTGTGGATGAGGCCTTCGGCTGGAAGCTGGATGAGGCCGATATGAAGGCCATTGATGCCATTCTGGCCCGCGATATTACGGACCCTGTCGGCCCGGAATTTATGGCGCCCCCCGCCAGAAGCTGACGCACACCACAAGACCTGTGGTGACCGCAGGGCAGGCGGTCAGGGGGAAGCGTTGACGAAACGCTACGTTTTTTCGCAAGCTTAACCCCCATGAAAAAGCCGCCCGCCCACGCTGACCGGCCTTCCCAACAGGCCACAGTCTGCCAGTTTCCGCTCCAGCAGGTGCTGAACCGGACGCAGGCTGCGGAATATCTGGGTGTGCCAGCGCGCCGGCTGCAGGCGCTGGCGCTGCTGGGCGGTGGACCGGAGCGGGTCCGCCAGTCCGGTGGTGTGGCCCAGTTCCGTAAAGATGATCTTGATCAGTATAGTGCTGAGATGTTCAGCCGGGCTGGCTTGTCCTCTGATGCCTTAAACCGTTATCGCGGCATGCGCGCCGCCAGTGGCTATGCCGGGCGGGATGCCTTCATGGATATGGCCAGCCGGGATGAACTCTCGCAGGCCTGCGCCTACGTAGGGGGCAGGGTGATTATCCTGCTGGGGATGGTGGTGATTGTGCTGTCCCATACGCCCCTGTCTCGTTTTCTGTTTCATATGCAGTAAGGCGTATCTTCTCTCATCTCGTTTGCCTTTGGGAATGAGGCTTGCAGGCCGCCGGGCTGCGCACCATGTTGGAAACCATGGCCACACGTACCGCTCCCGATTCCGCGTCTCGTTCTTCCTCTGCTCCGGCGGCTAAGCGCGGTAAGAAGCGCGGCACGCTGAGTGAGCGGGCTGCCAGCCTGCCGCCTGTTACGTTTGAGCCGGACCGTCAGGCCGCCCGCCCCAAGCTGCGGCGGATGGAAGTTGTTTCAGAATACGAACCGGCAGGTGACCAGCCACAGGCGATTGCTGATCTCCTCAAAGGGATTGAAGAGAACGAGCGGGATCAGGTCCTGCTGGGTGTGACGGGGTCCGGCAAAACCTTCACCATGGCCAAGGTGATTGAAGCCACCCAGAAGCCCACCCTCATTCTGGCCCCCAACAAGACCTTGGCGGCGCAGCTTTACGGGGAAATGAAGCAGTTTTTCCCGAACAATGCCGTCGAATATTTTGTCAGTTATTATGACTATTATCAGCCGGAAGCCTACGTGCCCCGGTCTGATACCTATATTGAAAAAGACAGCCAGATTAACGAGCAGATTGACCGGATGCGTCATGCCGCAACGCAGGCGCTGCTGGAACGGAACGATGTGATTATCGTGGCGTCCGTGTCCTGCATTTACGGTATTGGCTCGGTCGAAACCTATTCCCGCATGGTCGTCAAACTGGAGCTGGGCGGGGAGATTGACCGGGATCGTCTGGTGCGCGGGCTGGTCGAACTGCAATATCGCCGGAATGATGCCGCCTTTACCCGTGGCACCTTCCGTGTGCGAGGCGAGACAGTGGATATTTTCCCCGTGCAGAATGAAGACCGCGCCTGGCGTGTCTCTCTGTTTGGGGATGAGATTGACGGGATTATTGAGTTTGATCCACTGACTGGTGAAAAGACGGCTGATCTTCAGGAAATTACCATTTACGCCAACAGCCATTATGTGACGCCCCGCCCGACGCTGAAGCAGGCTGTTGTTGGCATCAAGCAGGAACTCCGCCAGCAGCTCGATAAGTTCACCCAGGAAGGCAAGCTGCTGGAAGCCGAGCGGCTGGACCAGCGCACCACGTTTGATCTGGAAATGATTGAAACGACAGGCGTGTGCAAAGGGATTGAGAACTATTCCCGCTATCTGTCAGGCCGCAAACCCGGCGATCCGCCACCGACCCTGTTTGAATATCTGCCGGAAGATGCACTGCTGATTGTGGATGAAAGCCATGTGACGGTGCCGCAGATTGGCGGTATGGAGCGCGGAGATAATGCGCGGAAATCCATTCTGGCCGAGTTCGGCTTCCGCCTGCCATCCTGCCTTGATAACCGCCCGTTGAACTTTGCCGAGTGGGACAAGTTCCGCCCGCAGAGTGTTTTTGTCAGCGCCACTCCCGGTCCGTGGGAAATGGAACGCACAGGCGGTGTGTTTGCCGAACAGGTGATCCGCCCCACCGGCCTGATTGACCCTGTGACAGATATTCGCCCTGTGGAGCATCAGGTGGATGACCTTCTGGCCGAATGCCGCGCCACGGTTGCCAAAGGTGGCCGTGTGCTGGTGACGACGCTGACCAAACGCATGGCGGAAGATCTGACCGATTATCTGCATGAAGCCGGAATCCGCGTGCGGTATCTGCATTCCGATGTCGATACGCTGGAACGGATTGAAATTATCCGCGACCTGCGGATTGGCGCGTTTGATGTGCTGATTGGCATCAACCTGCTGCGAGAAGGGCTGGATATTCCCGAATGTTCGCTGGTGGCCATTCTGGATGCGGATAAGGAAGGCTTCCTGCGCTCCCGTACGTCACTCATTCAGACCATTGGCCGCGCCGCGCGTAACGTGGAAGGGCGGGTGCTGCTTTACGCTGACAAGATGACGGACTCTCTGGAATACGCCGTGGAAGAAACGGCCCGCCGGCGTGAAAAGCAGATGGCGTGGAACGAAGCGCATGGCATTACGCCGCAGAGCGTGCGCAAGAATATTGGCGCAATCGTCTCCTCCGTGTTTGAGCAGGATTACGTCACCGTGGCCCCCGATGAAGATACGGGTGTGGCCGAATTTGTCGGGCAGGATCTGGATACGGCGATTGCCGGGCTGGAAAAACGGATGCGTGAAGCCGCAGCGGATCTGGAGTTTGAAACAGCAGGCCGCCTGCGGGATGAAATCAAGCGGCTGGAAGCGCTCCAACTGGGGCTGGAGGCGCCCCCTGCTCCGGCTTCCACGGCGGGGCAGAAATCTTCTCCGCGCCGCAAACCGAAAAAAGAGCAGGTTCCGCGTCCGCTGGGGCCGGGCGGTGGTGGGTACGAGCCCAAACCCAAACGGGGACGCAGCCGCAGCAAGGCGTGAGGCTATTTGGCCTCTGCCGGGTGCGTGGCGTCCTGTGCCGTATGGGGCAGGGAGGGAAGTGGCGTGTCCTCTGCGGAGGATGGTAGTTCCGCGTCTGAAAGCCAGCTTTTCACCAGCGTGTAGGTGACGGACAAAATCATCGGACCGACAAAAATGCCCACCAGACCGAAGGCGGCCAGGCCGCCAATCACGCCCACCATAATCAGCACCAGTGGCACATTGGCCTGTTTGCGGATGAGGAAGGGGCGCAGCAGGTTATCAATCACAATGGCAAGGATGGTAAACACGAGCAGCACCACGGCTGAGCCAAGGCCGTGGAAGAAAAACATCCAGATTACTGCGGGAATAAGGGTAACACCCGGACCTGCCTGAAGCAGGCAGGCAATAAAGGTGATGGCCGTCAGAATACTGGCCCAGGGCACCCCTGTGAGAAACATGCCAAGGCCGCCGACTGCACTTTCAGCCAAGGCTGTGACGGTCACGCCAATGGCGACACCCCGGATGGTGCGGCCTGCCAGCAGCACCATTTCCCGCCCGCGTTCTCCTGCCAGAGCCGAGCCAAAGTTCATCACCAGATTGGCGGCGGCTTCTCCGCGTGTGTGGAGGGCTGCCAGAATAATCAGCGTGAGCAGGAACTGGAGCGCCAGCATGCCAAAGCTGCCCGCATAATCCAGCACCCAACCAATGATCTTGCCGGTATCAGGCAGAATACGGTTGGCCAATTGTGGCAGACGGACATTTTCAATCTGCTGCCACCAGACGGTTGTTTTGGGGCCGATAAAGGGCAGATGCTGTAGCCATTCCGGTTCAGACGGAATGCGGAAGGCCAGAGCGGAATCCGCAAGAGTTTTCAGTTCGGCTGTGTGGGTCAGCACTGTGGTGGTCGCCAGCCAGAAGGGCAGGACATAGACCATTATGGCAACAAGACTGGTCACGGTCACCGCCAGCCCGCGGCTGCCCCACAGAAATTTCTGGATATGCAGGAGCAGGGGCCATGTGGTGACCCCAATGGTTACGGCCCAGATCGTGGCAGGCAGAAAGGGACGGACCACCCAGAGCGAGCAGAGGATCATCCCGACAGCCGTCATGGCCGCCAGAACGACGCGTGTCTGGCGCGCTGGTGTATCACCGGGGGGAGGGGTGTTTATCGTCATTTCGTCCGTTTCATCCCTGTCTGGGTGCTGTAGAGGTAACGGAGGTCTGCGGGCATGCCAATCATGGACATGACGGAGGCGTCATTTTTTTCTACAAGAGCGTCAGACACTGCCAGAGGGCAGAAAAGAGCGCACCGTTTTTTATGGAAAACAGGGTGCGGGCAATTGAGGACGTAGATGTCAGATCAGATCAACGACAAACCCGCCACCTCTGAGGGGCATAAAGCACGACGCGGCGCAGGCTTCTGGGCATTGTGGGGCGGTGTGGGGGCTGTAGCCCTGCTGGCAGCTTCCGGCGGCGCTGGCTGGATTTTTCTCAACAAGGTTGATCTCGGAGGTTTTGTGGCGCGGCGCGCAACGGCCGCTTTGGGGCGGACCGTGCAGGTGGGCAGTCTGTATGTCACACCGGGCCGCTGGCTGAAGGTTGAGATTGCCAATGCGCGTCTGGCCAATATTCCCGGAGGCACCGGGCCGGATATGGTGCGGGTGGGGCGTCTGGCGGCGGAGGTCAAAGCTTCATCCCTGCTGCACGGCCCGATGCTGGTGCGGCATGTAGCGATTTCTGATGTGTATGTGATGGTGGAGCGTACGCCGCAGCGCCTGCCCAACTGGCGTTTTGGCAAGCAGGCTGAGGCCGGAGCAAAGCCTGCCGCCAGCCACCCGCCAGCCGGGCCGGATGACCGGAGCAGTTACCCGACGGCGTTGGATGTGGCCGTTCAGAATGGGGAGGTCATTTACCGCACCGCCCATGGCTCGGAATTCCGCACGACGCTGAAAACCGTCACTCTGCAGACGGATGGGGCGGACAAGCCCGTCCATCTGGCGGTTGATGGCGCGTATAATGATACGCCGGTGACCATGACAGCCACCATGCAGCCCTTCTCCATCCTGCGGCAGACCAAAACGCCCTACGGGATTGATATGGAGGCGAAGTCCGGGGACATGACCATCACGTTCAAAGGGACGGCAACAGACCCGATCAACGCAGATGGCATCAAGGGCGCTGTCACCTTCAACAGCCCGACCTCCTGCCCGATGATGCAGATTGCCGGCCTGCCTGCCCAGCAGGATATCGCCATGCAGATGTCCGGCCAGTTTGAGCATGAGGGCGATCTGTGGAGCGTCACGCAGGGCAAGGGGATGGTCAAGGATAACCCCATGACCATTACGCTCATGCGGCTTGTGGAAGGGGACCACGGCAAACCGGACCATGTGACGGCGGATATTGCCTTCAGCCAGTTGAACCTGAATGAATTTCTAAGCCACCAGAAATCAGTCAATCCGTCCGAAACCGATATTCCGCTGACGGTTGATTCTGCGCCGGACCCGCTGATTGATGCGCATCTGTCGGTCAAACAGCTGTCTTATAACGTGCTGCATTTCTCAAACATGACACTGGCAGCCTCGGTCAAACCCGGTACGGTGGCGGTGGATATGCTGGCGCTTGATTATCTGGGGGCCAGTCTGAAGGCATCCGGTAAGATTGAGGGTGCTGACAAAGGCGCGGCGCATGTGGGGGCTGCCGTAAATGTTTCTGGTGCGGATATTGAAAAACTGCGTCAGGCACTGGGTTTTGGTCCCGTTCCCATTGCAGGCCGGGTGGACATGCAGATGCGGGCCGATGCCACTCAGAAGACGCTGAACGCCGCCGTGCATGCAGCCGATGTGGCGGCTGCTGTCTCCATGACCAATGGCAGTCTGGATCGGAAGGTGATTGGACTGGTTTCTGCTGATTTGCGGATGCTGTTCAACAAACCAAAGGGCATGACGCCGGTGTCCTGCATGCTGGGGGTGGTCAGTTCTCGCGGCGGGGTTGGGCAGGCGCTGCCGCTGCGCATCCGCACAGGGGAGGGGACTGTGGCGGCCAATGCCCGCTTTGACCTGAACAGAAAATGGTTTGATCTGACATTTGGCAGTCAGGCCTCCACCACGGGGCGTTTTGCGCTGGATATTCCGGTGCGGGTCAGCGGCAGTTTCAGCAGCCCGATGGTGCGTCCGGCCAGCTGGTCTGCCGAGGGACGGGCCATGATGGCCCAGACAGACCGCCTGAATGTGCTGCCCGCCGGGGTGAAGGAATTTGCCCTGAAGAACGCCTGTTACCGGGCTGTTGGGAAGTAAGAGGCTGCGGCAGGGCTTGTTCCTGCCGCACTTCCCTTCTACCGTCCGTCTGGCAAAAGTGTTCATATCTGGACGGAACGCATGACCATGTCAGACACCTCGATACAGCCGGATTACGCGGCTCTGGCCACAGCCCCTGTCTGTGCCGACCCGTTCCCGCATGTGGTTGTCCCGCATTTTATTCGCAAGGATGATCTGCCCCGGCTGTTCGCCAGCCTGCCGGACATCCAGTCGGGTGGCTCCTTTCCGCCATCGGCCCTCACACTCTCCCCGCTGATGCAGTCTGTGGTGCAGGCTATGGAAGGGCCGGAATTGCGGCGGATCATTGCTGAAAAATTCCATCTCGATCTGGATCATGCGCCGACCATGCTGACCATTCGTGGCCGCACACGGGAGAAGGATGGCCGGATCCATACGGATTCCCTCGCCAAGCGTGTGACCGTTCTGCTGTATCTCAACCCGGCGGAACAGGAGAGCTGGCACAAGCAGGAAGGCTGCGTGCGCTTGCTGCGTGGGCCGCATGATATTGAGGATTATGCGAAGGAAGTGCCGCCGGTAGAAGGCACGTTGCTGATCTTCCCCAACGGTCCCACCACATGGCATGGCCACCGTCAGTTTGTGGGCCAGCGTTACACCATTCAGCTGAATTATATGACGGAAGATGCCCGCGCACGGTCTGAACTGCGGCGGCACCAGCTTTCCGCCATGGCGAAAAAAATCTCACTCCCCGGCCTTGCGGGCTGAGCCGCCTTATTTTTGTAAGCTCAGTGTTCAAAACAAAGGATTTAAGAATGGCTTTTCCCTTTTCCACAACGTTCCGCAAAAAGCAGTCTGGCAGACGCGCAATGTTGCGGACACTGGGGGCGTCTCCTCTTGTTCTGGGTGCCGCCATTCTGGCCGGTACCGCACTGTCCTCCCTGCCGTTGACGCCTACCGCCTGTGCGCAGCAGATGCCGTCTGCTCTGGTGCCAGCAGCACTCAGCAGTGCGCAGGTCGTCCGCGCGACATTGCCCAATGGCCTGCGTGTGGTGATTGTGCCCAACCGTCTGGCGCCAGTGGTTACAACAGAAATCAATTATCTGGTGGGTTCGGCTGAAGCGCCAGAGGGCTTTCCCGGCACGGCGCATGCGCTGGAACATATGATGTTCCGTGGCAGTGCGGGACTGGATAAGGACCAGCTGGCCGCTGTGGGTACCCGTCTGGGTGGCAGCTATAATGCGGACACGACTGAGGACGTCACGCAATATTTCTATACCGCACAGGCGCAGGATCTGCCGGTTCTTCTGAAAATTGAAGCCCTGCGCATGAAGGGGCTGACGTTATCAGAAGCAGACTGGAGCAAGGAGCGCGGGGCGATTGAGCAGGAAGTCTCGCGCGATCTGTCCAGCCCGGCTTATCTTTACCTGCAACAGTTGCAGTCCATCCTGTTTTCCGGAACGCCCTATGCGCATGATGCGCTAGGGACCCGCCCGTCCTTCGATAAGACAGATGCAGCCCACCTGCGCGATTTTTACGAAAAATGGTATGCCCCCAACAATGCCGTTCTGGTGATTGCGGGGGATGTAAACCCGGTGACTGCGCTGGATCAGGTGCGGGAAACCTTTGGCGCTATTCCACGCAAAACGCTGCCGGAGCGCCCCAAGGTGACGCCGGTGCCGCCGCCAGCGAAGACGCTGACCTTCCCGACAGATTATCCGGTGGGGTTTGCAACGTTGGCTTACCCCATGCCGGGGCGCACGGCGGACAATTTTGCTGTGGCGGATATTCTGTCCGACGTGCTCGGCAGCCAACGCGGGGCACTGTATGATCTGGTGCCGCAGGGCAAGGCGCTGTTTGCCGGATTTGAATATGCACCGAAAAAAGAGGCTGGTTTTGGTCTCGCTCTTGCTGCGTTTCCCAAAGGGGGGGATTCCGCAAAAGCCCTGAATGATGTGCAGACCGTTCTGGAAAAAATCAGGAAAGAGGGCGTTCCCGCAGAACTGGTAGAAGCTGCCAAGAAGCGCGAGATTGCCCAGCTTCAGTTTTCCGCCAACTCCGTCAGCGGTCTGGCGGCACAGTGGTCCACCGCGCTGGCCTTCCATAATCTGGACGCGCCCGGTGATATTGTCGCCGCTTATCAGGCCGTCACGCCGGAAGCCGTCAACCGTCTGGCTGCAACCTTGCTGGACCCGGCCCATGCGGTAACGGCTGTTCTGACGCCGGAAGCCTCCGGCAAGCCCGTAGCAGGCAAAGGGTTTGGTGGTGCGGAATCCTTCGCGTCTACGCCGGATAAGCCGGTAAAGCTTCCGGACTGGGCAGAAAAAGCCTTGTCCCATCTGGAAGAACCAAAACCGACACCTCAGCCGGTTGTCAGCACTCTGCCTAATGGTCTGAAGCTGATTGTCTGGCCGTCTCATGTGAGCCACACCATTCAGCTGTCTGGTGAAATCCGTCAAAATGCTGCGTTGCAGGAACCAGCAGGTAAGGAAGGGGTGGGAGATTTGACGGAATCTCTGTTCTCCTACGGCACCACAACGCATGACCGTCTGGGGTTCCAGAAAGCGCTGGATGATATTCCGGCATGGGAGAGTGCAGGGAGTGGTTTTTCTCTTCAGGTTTTGACGCCTGATTTTGAAAAAGGGATTGCGCTGCTTGCAGAAAATGAACTGCATCCGGCCTTCCCGGAAAAAGCGTTCCAGATTGTGCGGATGCAGGCTGCACAGGGGCAGGCGGGCCTGCTGGTCTCTCCCGGCTTCCTGTTTGGCAAAGCTGTAAAAACAGCGTTGCTGCCGGAAAAAGATCCTGAACTGCGGAATGCGACACCACAATCCATCATGAGTGTCTCTCGGGATGATGTGGTCAAATATTATCAGGCAGCCTGGCGGCCTGATCTCACCACGATTGTTGTGACCGGGGATGTCACGCCCGAAAAAGCACGCTCTGTTGTGGAACAGGCTTTTGGCGGCTGGAAAGCAGAAGGCCCGAAGCCAGCGGTGGATCTGCCGACGGTGCCGCTCAGCAAAGCCTCCCGCGCCAATGTGCCGGATAAGAACAGCGTGCAGGATACGGTGGTGCTGGCGGAAACGCTGGGTCTGACCGCCTCACATCCTGACCATTTCCTGCTACAGCTTGGCAATGAAGTGCTGGGTGGTGGTCTGTTCTCTTCCCGCCTGTATCGGGACCTGCGGGTGAAGACGGGGTATGTTTATTCTGTTGGCAGCAGTTTTGATTGGGGCCGCACGCGCGGTGCTTATAACATTGATTATGGGTCTGACCCGGATAAAGTTGGTAAAGCCCGTGTCGCTGCCTTGCGGGATCTGAAATCTATGCAGACAGCGCCTCCGACGGAGGATGAGCTGTCTCTGGCAAAAGCCTCTCTGCTGCGCAGTCTGCCGCTGCGTCGCGCCAGCCTGAGCGGGATTGCCGCGCAGTATCTGGGGCTGGAAGAGCTGGGGCTGCCTCTGGATAATACCGACCGCGCCGCACAGGTTTATTACAAAGCGACGGGGGCTGATGTGCAGGCAGCATTCCGAAAATGGATCCGTCCGGATGATCTGGCCCAGATTGTCAAAGGGCCAGCGCCAAACTGGTGAAAGTGTGAAACGCCTCTCTTCAGAAAAGTCCTGAGGAGAGGCATTTTTTTAGAGTTGGCCTTCTTCCACCCGGACTGTCTGTTTGAGCGGGAAGAGTTCAAAATGGGACAGTGTTGCACCGGCCCCGGTTGCACTCAGGCGCAGCCGGTCCAGCGGGGTAGCGGGGAAGAGTAATGCCGAACCCGTTTGCTGACCGTTATTGACGAAGACTTCCACCGAACATTTATCCAGAACAATATGCAGCGTGATTTTGCGCTGGTCCGGTGTGAGGGCTGCGGAAAAGCTGTTTGTAAAGAACGGGTGCGAAAAGCCTTTGAGTTTGCCACGGTCCAGCCAGAGCTGGGCGGTAAAGGCGTCAAACCCGATGGAGAGGGTTTCCTCATTACTATTGAGGAAATTGAGAACAAACCGACCACTTCGGCCTTTGTCTCCCGGGGGGAGGCCTGCAGGCTGGGCATCAATTTCTGCGCTAATCCGCACTTCACGCGCGCCAGAGGCGGGCAAGGGGGTCTCCCAGCTGCTGCCGGCTTCCATGCGTGAGGGAGGTGTCGCGTCCGGCGCCGTACCACGGAGTGCGGTCAGATTTTCAGGCTGCTGGATGAGCTTGAGTCGCTGTGTTGTATCCGGTGCCAGACGGACCCGGCGCGGGAGAGACATCACACCACGCCAGGAATTGGCCGGTGTTTCCTGACAATATTGCCAGTTGTTCAGCCAGCCAATGGACACCGGATTTCCTGATGGGACATTAGTGAAAAATTGCAGGGCATAAAAGTCTTTTGCAAAATCGACAAATTCTACGGTGTCAGATTCTGGCACAAATCGGGAGCCGTCAAATGTCCCGACAAAATATTGCGTAGCCCTTCCGCCCTGCGGCGCGCCGGGGTTGATGGATACAAACAGAACCCACGCCGTCTTACCGCCTTCTATCGGGATTTCCACAAGGTTGGGGCATTCATAATCCACCCCGGTAATTCCGGAAGGCCCAAAGCGGCTGAGTTCGGTCCATTGCAGGAGATTGGTTGAACCAAAAAATGCAATCTGATGCGCGCGGGAGAGAGCGACGCACATAATCCAGCGTTGCGTTGGCGCATGGAAAAAGACCTGAGGGTCCCGGAAGGAAGAAAGCTGCAAGTCCAGAACAGGGTTTTGAGCATATTCTGTAAAGCTGAGCCCGCTATCCGTGCTCCAGGCCAGATACTGGCTCTGGCGGTCAGGGGCTGCACGGGTGTAGAGCGCAACAATCCCCCCGGTGTTTTCCGGAAACAGACCGGAGGAGTTGTGAGTATCCATTACGGCACTGCCTGAAAAGGCTTCTCCGGCGGCGGTCTGATCAATCGCAACAGGCTGATCCTGCCAGTGATACAGATCCGGGCTGGTCGCGTGGCCCCAATGGACGCGGCCTGCATACGGCGCAAAGGGATCAAACTGATAATAAAGATGCCATTGCTTACCATCATGAACCAGACCGTTCGGGTCGTTCATAAAGCCGATGCGAGGCGAAAAATGGATGGCAGGCCGGTATTCCGCATCACTGAGGGTGGTGCTGGGTGTGGGTGTAATGCCGCCCGGGCGGTCAGCAGGTTCCGGATGGGAGGCTTCGGGTTCCGTTTTGCCACGACGCAGTGGGCTTCCCCCTTCTGTGGGGTCTGCAGCAGCAGGTTTGGCGGTAAACAGGCTCACAATGCTCTGTGTGGCGGCAGCAAAAAGGCCAGCGGTGCGGCGGCGTGTCAGCATGGTCTGGTCTTTCTCCGTCTGGCCTGAGGAAACAGGAAGCCCTGTTTGCAAGGCCAGAACAGAGGAGAGAAGACCGTCAGGCCCTGAAAGGAGGGCCCTGTTTCACTACAGGCGTTAAAAAGTCAGTTTTCTGGCTGTGGTGAGGGGTGACGGAATTCCATCACCAGTTCAAGATCATAATGAGCAGAAAGCGCTTCGGTTGCCGTACGCGATGTGTTGTGAACACGATAGCGGCAGAGAATTTCCGGCAGGTAGCCGGGGCTGAGGTCGCAATCAATGAACTTCAGCCAGAAATCATAATCTTCCCAGCCTTCTTCAATGTGGCAGAACCCGCCAACGCGTTCCCAGGCATCCTTGCGGATCAGGGCCATGACGTCCACGTAGTTGTTTTTCTTCATCCGGGCGGCGTCCCAGATATCAGCATGACCGATGCCTTTACGGTCACCAAATTCCTCAATCTGGGTGTAGACAGCAGGGAAGCCACCGTTCATCAGTGCCGTGTAAGTCTTTTCCAGTGCTTTGGGGTAGATCGTGTTGTCTGCATCCATGATGAAGACGGCTTCACCCAAAGCATTTTCAAACGCGACGTTACGGGAGAAAGACGGTCCCTGATTGCGCTTGTTCTGGATCAGCGTTGCCCGATAGAAGCGCTGCTTGTTTTCTTCCATCCATTCAGTGATGACCTCGATTGAGTCATCGCGCTCTGACAGATCATCCACCACGACAAGATCAATATTGGCGTGCGTCTGGTCAAAGACAGAGTCCAGACACTCACAGATGACAGCGGCATAATTGAAGTTGGTGACGCAAACTGTAATCAGGTCTTTGGGTTTTCTGCTCTTTTTCTTGAAAGAAAACTCAATATTGCCAGCAGGGGCCCACGGCTTCAGGACGCTCATTTCAGGTTGCTCCACACGGAAGAAATATAGTTTTTCAGATCCAGATTTTTGGAATTGAAGATGTCTTCGTTCTGCAGAACCTCGAAAATATTCTTCTGGATTCTGGCGGCTTCCTTCTGACCCTCTTCCGTACGGGTCAGCCACTCGATCAGATTCGGCATGTGGCGTGGTGTTTCGGCCAGATAATGCTCACCGTTTTTGTAAAGCGGATGCGGGAAGCATTCTTCCGTCACGATGATAGAGCCGGATGCCATGCCCTGTTTGACAATGCGATGCCACTCAAAGAAGCAGTTATCGTCACGATGAACGTTAAGAGAAATTTTTGAGTTCTCGGAAACGTAGCGCGGCAGGCGGGCGAGAATATCGTAAAGACCGGAACTGGGGATGGGGCCATCCGCTTTCCGGTAGTATAAGAAATTCTGATAATCGGACAGGAATGCCGCAGCACGGGAGAAGAATTTCTCTCTCTTACGGGAAGCATTCCCGAAGAAGCTGACATCAATGCTCCGCTCATTGATAGGCGTGAATGGAGAAGACGCTTTCTGTGCAGGTTGGGGCAGAACACGGAACAGCGGGTGCTTCTTGTCAGCACCCGAGAGTTCGCAGGCTTCCATTTTTACCGGCGGGTCAAAGTGGAAGACGTTCAAGCCGACATCTGAGAAGGATTTCAGGTTCTGGTAACACAGATCCATCACGCCGGCGGCCATCATGATGTAGATGATCCCACGGGTGAACCACAGTGTTTGCGGCTGTTCTGTATTGAACATG